>CAXTIY010000099.1:0-10165 GCA_964244215.1 uncultured bacterium | reverse complement strand
GGTCCTCCCGATCCAAAACAAGATCAAACTCGGCCTCGATCTGCAGGGCGGCGTTCGCGTCTTGCTGCAGTTGCATACGAGCCCCGAGGTGCCGCAAATCACGCGAGACATCCAGGGACAAGTCGAGCAAGTCATCGACGCTCGTATCAACGGACTCGGAGTAGCCGAACCGCAGATCACGACCGTCGGCAGCGATCGCATCCTCGTGGAACTGCCCAACGTCAAGAACCCGGACGAAGCGGTTCGCTCGCTCAAAGACGTCGCCAAGCTCGATTTCAAAATCATTCCCGAAGCCGTGAATGAACGCGCGGCGCGCGATAAAAAATACGCCGCGGATCCGAACGGCGCTTACAAAGATAGCGGTCCGATCGTCTACACCGGCGCCGAGCTCAAGAGCGCCGCATCCGCGCCGGATCAAAGCGGCGGAAGCTGGCAGATCCAGTTCATGACGAAGGATCCGGCCAAGTTCGGGCGGCTCACGCAGGCGAATCTCGGAAAACTTCTCGGTTTCTTTCTCGATAAAAAATTCGTGTCGGCCGCAACGATTCAAGGCGTGATCACGGACCAAGGTCAGATCACCGGCAGCTTCACGCAAGACGATACGCTGCGCATCGCAAACGATCTCAATGCAGGCGCGCTACCGGTTCCCGTAACCGTGATCGAGAACGATACGGTCGGCCCGATTCTCGGCAAGATCGACTTGCAGAAGTCGCTCTACGCTTCGATTGCCGGCCTCGGGCTCGTGTTGCTGTTCATGCTGATCGTCTATCGCTTACCGGGTATCCTCGCCGATTTCGCGCTCGTCATTTACGTGTTGATGCTGCTCGCGCTACTTGCGGGCGTTCACGCGGTTCTGACGCTGCCGGGCATCGCCGGCTTCGTTCTGTCGGTCGGCATGGCGGTCGATGCGAACGTGTTGATCTTCGAGCGCCTCAAAGAAGAGATTTGGGCCGGCAAAACGCTCCGCACTTCGGTCGCGGTCGGCTTTAAACGCGCGTTTACCGCCGTCTTCGATAGCCACTTCACGACGATCGTCGGCGCGGGCGTGCTCTTCATGCTCGGAACGGGGACGGTCAAGGGCTTCGCCTACACGCTCTTCTGGGGCACGGCGTTCTCGCTCTTCACGGCGACCTTCGTGACGCGCTATTTCGTCGATCTCGTGGTAAATAATAATCTCGCCGAAAACCCGAAAGTCTACGGCGCATGAGAGAATTCGGGTTCCTCTACCGCTGCTATTGGCCGAACTTTCGACGGGAACCCGAGTTCATCGCGTTTGCGGCTTCGCCGCAAGCCGCCGTCGCGGGGGCGAAAGCGCCGCAAGGTTGTGCGGTGCTTTTGCATGCCGCTATGCGTCTGGTAGCGCCATCGTCGTATGCGAATGCGTTGCGAGTTACTCGGCAAGTGCTGGGGGACGCACGAATTATTGAAGGGGCTGGGCTGTGCCCGGCTAGCGTTTAGGTATGTTCTTTCGGCGGTTGAACTGGAACGTCGTCGGGTGGTTTCGCACCGTATCGGCGATCTCGTATGCGATTATCGGACTCGGTGTCATCGCGCTATTCTGGCATGCGACGCATGCGCCGGGCGGGGGCTTTCAGCCGTCGCATGCGCTACGGCTCGGGCTTTCCTTTACCGGTGGTACCGACGTTACGGTTACGTACAAGCGGCCGACGACCGTAGCCGATGTTTCGCTGGCGCTCGCGAAGCTTGGCGTGAGCGATGCGAGCGTCAATACACTTTCGAAAGCTGCCGACGTTGCGCAGAACACGCGTTACACGATTTCGACGCAGCGCGACTTCGGCGACGATACGCCGGAATTGTGGACGGCCCTCGCAACGGTCGCGCCGATCGATCGCGCACAATCTCAGATCGAAGCGGTCGGACCGTCGCTCGGTAAGGAGTATCTGCTTAAAGCGCTCGAGGCGCTCCTGATCGCGATAGCGATTCAGTTCTTGTACATCGCGTTTCGCTTCGGCTGGAATTACATCTTCGGGCTCGTGGTCGTGATCGCGCTCGTGCGCGACGCGGCGATGATGATCGGCCTGTACGCGCTCGCGGATAAGCGCGCCGACGACGCGTTCTTAGCGGCGGTTCTGACCGTTATCGGTTACTCCGTCATGGACACGATCGTTATTCTCGATCGCATTCGCGAGAACGTGAAACTGATGGCGGGCGAGACGTACGCGAAGATCGTCAACACGTCGATTTTACAAACGATGACGCGCTCGGTAAACACGCTCGCGACGGTCGTAATCACGCTCGTCGCGCTGCTCGCCTTCGGCGGCGCGAGTTTACAGAATTTTGCATTCGCACTGCTCGTGGGCATATGCTCCGGCGGTTATCATTCGATCTTCTATTCGGCACCGCTGGTCAATGTGTTGCGCGAACGTCAACTCGCTTCGGCGCAGACGAAGCGCGCTCTCGGCCGGGCGACTGCGCTCGAGCGGCCGAGGACGGTCGCCGAAGCCAAGGCCGGCGCTCCGAGCGTATCGCGTGAAGAGATTCTGGCCGCGCGAAAAGATCGTCGCGCTCGCGATAAGGCGGCGCTCTTGCGTCAATCGGCCGGCCCCGCACGCTACAAGCGCAAGCGCAACGAAGCGCTGCCGCTTGCGCCGCTCGACGCGGAATACGAAGACCAGTTGGGTGAAGCGCAGTATGACAATGACGCGGCTTATCACGAATCGCATTTCGACGTCGATCCGCTCGATGCGCAAAACGCCGGTCTGCACGATCACGAACTCACGCTCGGCCATGAAGAGATCCATCTCAATTTCGACGACGAGCCGAGCGCTGTGCCCGTAGAACATCCGGCCACGCTCAAACACGAGTAACGCCGGGCGGCGGCCGCTGCCGCCGCCCACCGATTCCGAAGCCGCCTTCGACCGGCTCCTCGTACGCTTCCGCGAGACGGGCGACGCGGGGCTCGCTCCCGTTGTGGCCGCGGCGCCCGATGCCGATCGTGCGTTTCTCGACGACTTGTTTTCGAAGCGCGACGCGTATCTCGTGCGCGAGCGATTTGCGAACATCGGTGAAGCGAACGACTTCTATACGAAGGTCGTCGGTGTGAGTTTCGAGGGCCGGCAAGATTCGGTCGGCGGTCTCGGGAGCGGGGACGACTTGCAGCTCGTACGCGAACCCGAGAACGCGTACGATGCGAACGCCGTAGCCGTACGTTACGGCTCCTTACAAATCGGTTTCTTGCGGCGTGAGATTGCGAAGCGGCTCGCGCCGAACATCGATGCGGGCGACCGCTACGCGGCGCGCGTCGCGAGCATTACGGGCGGCGGCGCTCGTAGCACGGGCGTCAACATACACGTTCGCCGCGAACGCGTGCATCGGCCGGAGACGATAGCGAGCGTAGCGACGCGCGAGGCGGCATCGGCAGAAGCGGTGCGCGTCGCACTCATCGGCGAGCGACCGCTACGTACCTCGCAAGAAACGGTGCTCGAACGATTAGCCGTGCGCCGCAATACGCTCGCGGTCTTGGGAACGGGCCGTGGCAAGTCGCTGTGCTTCCAATTGCCGGCGGCCGAAGCGGCACTCGCGCGGTCGGAAAAGACGCTCGTATTCTACCCGTTGCGCGCGCTCGCGAACGACCAGTTCGAAGCGCTGCGACGGCGGCTCGGCGCGTTCGGCTTACGCATCTTTCGCGCCAACGGTTCGATCGACGGCGACGAGCGTGCGGCTCTAGAAGGGGCGCTCGAGAGCGGCGACTGGGACTTGATCTTAGCCACGCCCGAGTTTGCGACGTTTCATCGCAATGCTTTCTTGCGGCCGCAGAACCGGCCGCACTTCATCGTGGTCGATGAAGCGCACCACATCTTCGAGTCGCGTCACCGGCCGGCGTACGGGCAACTCGGCGCGCTCGTGCGCGAACTCGGGTCGCCGCTCGTCCTCGCGCTCACGGCGACGGCGAACGAAGAAGCGTTTCGCGCGATCCGGCGTGAGCTCGAAATCGACGCTTGGGTCATCGATCCGACGGTGCGTGAGAATCTGCACGTCGTCGATGCGCGCAATGCATCGGACAAGCAGGCGTATCTCGCGCGCGAACTCGGCGAAGATCGCAAGGCGATCGTGTATTGCAATTCTCGATCCGAAGTTGCGAAAGTTGCCGAACGTTTGCGCGCACGCTTCGGTCCCTGCGTCGCGTACTATCACGCCGGCGTGCCGACCGCGGAACGCGGCCGCATCGAAGAGTTATTCCGGCAAGACGTCGTGCGGCTCGTCGTCGCGACCTCGGCATTCGGCGAAGGGATCGATCTTCCCGACGTGCGCGACGTCGTGCTCTACCATCTTAATTTCGATTTCACGGAATTTAACCAGATGGCGGGTCGCGCCGGGCGCGACGGCGCGGATGCACGCATTCATTTGCTCTACGGTGATCACGACCGCCGCATCAACGATTACATCATCGCTCGCAGCGCACCGTCGCTCGAAGTATTGCGCGAGCTTTATCGCGGCATGCGCGGATTAACGCAGCGCGACGAATTACGCATGTCGTACGAAGACATCGCTCGCACGCTCGATCTCGACATGGCCGACGGCTCGACCGTTTCCGCCGCGGTGCGCATTTTCGAAGAAGCGGAGCTCGTGCGCACCGGAACGGACGACGACGGCCGGTTCATACGTTTCTCCGACGCGCGCACCAAGGTCGATCTCACGACGACGGCACGCTACGCAGAAGGCCAAGCCGAACGCGAAGGCTTCGAGCGGTTTTGCGGTCTGGCTCTAACGGCCGACGCACGGACGCTCGAGCAAATCATCAATCGTCCGATTTATCCCGATCGTGTCGCGTTCGAAGCGTAGCGCAGTCGGGCTTAGCCCGTCTGCAGCGCTCGCGAGGTTCCAAACTGATCGATGATCGCCGCGAGCTCGAGCGGCGTCTCGACCGCAATGTTATGTCCGACGTTGCGGAGTGAAGTGAGGACGCAGCCCTTAATCGCGGCGACGACGTCGCGTCGTAGCCGCGCCGCGGCCACGAGCGGATCGCGGTCGCCCGCAACGACTAAAACGGGCAGCGTGATACTCGCGAGGCGGTCCGAGAAGTCGTGCAGACGGCCCCGTCCGAGCCACTCGAACCACGCCTCGCGCGACGTGATGAGCGCATCATCGATAAGGCGTTCCATAGAATCTGGAGCGATATCTCGAATCATCACCGCGCGTTGAAAGCGCTCGATGGCGAGCCGCGAACCGAAGGCGGCCTCCGACATCGCACGACGCGGCTCGCTTACGCGTCCCATCTTCGCCATGCCGGGTGCGACGAGGGTTAGTCGCGTTAGATTCTTCGGCGGGTCCAGAGCGACGAATTGTGCGATTCGGGCGCCCATCGAATGTGCGACGACTTCGACCGGGCCACCGGCATCGACGATTGCCGTGCGCAGATCGCTCGCATATCCTTCGAGGTCGTAGCCGCCGGCCGGCCGATCCGATAAGCCGGCACCGCGAAAGTCCAGCATTTGCATCGTGTAGTCGTTCGGGTTGAGATGCGAGCACACGTCGTAGAACATTCGCCGCGAGCTGATCCAGCCGTGCACGAAGAGGATCCGACGTGGACCCGCCCCGCGAATCTCGAGAGCGAGCGACACGCCGTCGTTATCGAGATAGCGCACGATTGATCCCGTTCGTGCGCCGGTCGGCGGATACATGGATATATTAACGGGTCTGGTCCTGGCCGGACGCACGTCGGCTACCGCTAAACGCGGCAAAAGTGTCGTGAGACACGCCCGACGTAACGAGAAACGCTACGGAAAAAGTGAGACGCGCGTCACTTGAGGCGACTCTTTTTAGAACCGACGAATATCGGAGTGGCTCCGAATTCGATCGATGCGATTCCCGAACTCATGCAACTGCGCAGGCGAGCGGCGCGCTTCTTCGTATGGCTCTTATGGGCCCACGTTCCACTCGTGGTTCTGCTGGGAACGATCTACCACACTGGTTGGATCGCCGTAGGCGCGATCGCGGCCGGGCTCGCCGCAGCCGCAACGGTGGCAGCGCATTATCGACCGCTCGCTTTTTCGACGCGTGCCGTCATCGCCGTCGCGCTAACCGGAATGCCGATCCTATTCGTCTACTGCGCTCAAGGGCCGTGGCAGATCGACTATCACATGTATTTCTTCGCGGTATTTGCGATGCTTGCGGCATTCTGCGATTGGCGGCCGATCGCTATATCCGCCGTCATCACCTCGCTGCATCATTTCCTTCTCGATGAGCTCGCGCCCGCGACCGTCTTTCCTTCGGACGGCGGCATCGGGCGCGTTATGTTGCACGGCTCCGTCGTACTCGTCGAGTGCGGCGTACTGCTTTGGATCATCGGCCAACTGCGTTCGCTTTTTCGTTCGGCGGCCGCGGCGCGGGCGCTCGCAGAGGAGCGCTTGGCGCAATCCGAACGCGCTGCCGCGACGCTCGCAACGAATATAACTTTGGAAGGTGAGATCGCAGAGGCAAAGCGCACGGAAGCGTTTCTGCTGCACACGGCCTACCACGACGACCTCACGGGGCTGCGGAGCCGTTCGTATTTTATGGATGAACTCGAGAGTTTGCTCGAACGAGCGAAGAAGCGACCGGGCTACCGCTACGCGGTTCTGTTCCTGGACCTCGACCGGTTTAAGCTCGTGAACGATAGTCTGGGCCACCGCGTCGGCGATCTCTTGTTGATTGGAATCGCCAAACGTCTTAAAGAAAGCGTACGCCCGGAGGACACGCTCGCGCGACTCGGCGGAGACGAGTTCACGCTGTTACTCGCAGATGTTACCGGGGCGCCCGATGCGATCGCCGTTGCCGAGCGAATCGCGCAAGCCCTCAATACACCATTTGTACTTGGCGATTCCGAAGTGTTCTGTTCGGCCAGTATCGGAATCACCGTGGGCTTGGGTGGCGCGGAGACGCCGCAAGAACTCCTGCGAGACGCCGATAGCGCCATGTATGCAGCGAAGCGACTAAACGGCGGTCGCGGCGGCTATGCCGTTTTCCGAGACGAAATGCACGCGAACGCCGTTAGCGTGCTCGCGCTGCAAAACGATCTGCGCAGAGCGCTCGAGCGCGATGAGTTCTGCCTTTATTTTCAGCCGATCGTTCGCCTCGATACAGAACGCGCCGTCGGCTTCGAAGCGCTCGTGCGGTGGCAGCATCCCGAGCGCGGTCTCGTATCGCCCGCCGACTTCATCGCAACGGCGGAAGAGACGGGCTTAATCGTCGGCATAGGCGCGTGGGTTTTGCGAGAAGCGTGTCGCCAAATGCGGGCTTGGCAGAGCGAGTTCGGAGCCGAGCGCTTAAGCGTCATGAGCGTAAATGTTTCGAGCCGTCAACTGACGCAGCAATCGTTCTTCGCCGATTTGGAAGCCATTCTGCGCGAGACCGGAGTCGAAGCGAGTTCCATTCAGCTCGAGATAACGGAAAGCGTCCTTCTCAACAACGCCGCGTTCGTCGGCCGCACGTTGCTTCGCTTGCAAGCGCTCGGGATCCGCATCGCGTTCGACGATTTCGGCACCGGCTATTCGTCGCTTAGTTACTTGCAGCGGTATCCCGTCGATACGCTCAAGATCGATCAGTCGTTCGTACGCGGCATCGATGGTGCCGCGTCGACGGATATCGACTTCATCAAAACGATCGTCGCGCTCGGCGACACCTTGCGCGTTAAGGTCGTCGCAGAGGGCGTCGAGACGTGGCAACAACTCGAAGTCGTAAGATCGCTCGGCTGTTCGTCCGCGCAGGGATACTATTTCGCCAAACCGCTACCGGTAGCGGCCGTCGCGGATTACATGGCAGCAGACGCCGCTCGGACTGCTCTCGATCGCTTAAGGACTTCGCTTCACTGGTCGCCGTCGGGGCTCGCGTAGACCGGGGGCCACTCGGTGCTCTTGAAGTCCGTTTTGACCGGGACCCAGCCGATAACGGCCGGACCCGCCGCGGCGATCGCGCGCGGCGGAGTTCGATGGCCGACACGCTCGCGCAGCGCTTCGACCAACACGTAAATGACTGGCACGAAGATGAGATTGAGAACGGTCGAGACGATCATGCCGCCAAAGACGGCCGTGCCGAGCGACTTACGGCTCGCGCTACCGGCGTCCCCAGACGAGCGGCAAGATACCGAAGATGAAGGCTAGCGAGGTCATGATGATTTGATGCAAACGATTTCGGCGGCTCGTGCACGGCCGCGATCACGTCGCTCGCCGTCAGATTTTTTGCTGGAGGCGCGCCGGGTCGATCCAAATGCGCATCGCGTAGCGCCGTAAGCCGAACGTGCGCACGTCGGAAACGCCGGGCACGCGCTTGAGCGCATCGATGACGTGATGCTCCGCACCGCCTACGTGTAGAAATCTCGTCTTCGAATTCTGCGAAGTTCGCACGAAATCTCAATACGACGCAAGAAAGCCAGCTGCAAGATCGATTCGTGGTCGCGCATCAAACGATTCTCCACAATGTTTAGCATCCGGCCTACATCGAATTACCCCGTCGCGCCGGGTGTGAAGGCTCAGTAAAAGACGATCGCAGTTAGCGGACGTACGTTGTGGACACAAGAATCCTTCGCATTGTTACTATGAAGACCGCTGAACACCATGCCACATAAAGGCCCGAAGCTTTTTACGCCGGACGGTCGCTACTTCGTCATCCGTGGTCGTCTTTGGCGGCTCGCAAACCCGAAACTCAGCGACGTAAACCGCGAACGCTACGTGTTGACTCTCATGGCCGCGCGCCGCGCAGTTGCCGCCGCAAAGCGCACTGGCGACGCCACTGGTGAGCAGGCGGCACATGCTACCATCGATCGTGCTAAACGGGCGCTCGGCGAACGTGGTCCGGTCTGGTGGACCGACGGCGCGCCCGACTTCAATCGAAAGATGGTACGCAATACGCCGTATGCCGAATGGTACGCAGAAGCGCAAGCTAGCGACGGCACGTCGAATTAACCCCGACTGAGCCCGTCCCGATTTCCCGCATTTCGCGCAACAGGGGGCGTTCCGTCGGCCATATGCGTTCGCTCATTCCCGGGCCGACGAAGACGTGAAACTTCGCGAACCGATGTTTAGTGGTCGGTTACTTCGAAGACCGTACGGGCTGAAAATCTCCGCCGACGTACTGGCCGCCGAAAGGAGTCGTGTCGAACTTCCGCTGCCGTATTTAACCGGACCCGCCTATGGTTGATAACCGTCGTTCGCGCCGCCGAACGAATGGATGACGGTCTCGGTCCACCCTTTGGTGCTCGAAGCCAAACGGAACACGGAACCCATGTCGCTAGGGCCGCCTCCGTTCGTCGTTCCGTAAAGTCTCGTAAAACCTGGATCGGCAATAAGAGCCGCGACGGGCGAACTGCCGTCGCCCGTGGCGCCGAATATATGAAGCACGTCGAGCCTTCAGGTTGCGCCGCCTCGGCGCGGCGGTGTCAACTTAAAGGCAACGCCCGATAAATCGTACCCGGAGCGTTTGCCGCCGGCTTGCGTCGTTCCATGACGCGCGCCGCTCGAATCGCGGATGAGGCCCCCGTTCGGGTTGCCGCCGTCGAGCTTGCCAGTGAATGAATGCAGGACCGTCTCGGTCCAACGTCCGCTCTTACAAAGCGGTGGCGTTAGCTCGAAGACGGCGCCGCAAAAATTACCGCTGTAGTGACCCTTGTAATCGCAATTGGTGTAGCTGCGGCTGGAATCAGCAACGCAGTGGTAAGAGCAGATCCGACGACAAGAAGACGCGACAACATAGCGGATCCATGGCCTCATTTCGGCGAACCGACCGCCTCGCAAATAGTTTGATACCTTACTTCACACTCCTCGCAAACATTAGTCGGTCGTCGTGCATCGCAAAAGCCAAGAAGCGAGCACCTTCGTCGGTGCGTCCGATAGTTTCGGTTCGAAGAGCGATGTTCAAGGCGAAATGCTAAGGTTATCGAGCTCCTCGCACCGAGATCGTCGAGTTGCTACGGCGCCGATACTCTGCCGGATGATCGGAAAATTCGGAACCCAGCGGCACTCTGGAGGGCTACGCCCGCGTTCCCTCGCGCCACGCATCTCCCGAACTCCATGCCAACTTTAGGCTACGACCTTTGCGAGGTCGGCCGCGGCAACCGATTTGTAGAACGCGTCGTCCGTTTCGCTAATGTTGTTTTTCGCCCCGTATCGACTTGATTGCGCGCGACGGGAAAGTGCACCGTCGGTCCGTACGCATTGGAATAATCGGCACG
>CAXTIY010000098.1:0-10175 GCA_964244215.1 uncultured bacterium | reverse complement strand
TGCGTCGTAGATCGCTTCCGTGTAATTCGGCAGCTCGATGTTATTGCCGATCGTACGCATCGTCTGCATGAAGCCTTGATGCGCGATATGATACACGCACGTGCCCATCACGAGCTCTGCCGGAATGTAGCCCGCCTCGTGCAACTTGTAGAAATCCTGAACGGAAAGATCGCTCGTGAACGGTTTGCCGTTACGCGTCCGGTAATCGTTGCCTTCGGGCGCGCGCACGGCCGTGCCGATCGCCGTAAATTCGAGCGCGTTCTCCGCCCAAGCATAGCCGCCGACTTCGAGCCGCACGCCGACGACGCCGTCGGCGCTCAACGTCGCCGCTTCTTCTTCCATGCGCGCCATGGCGAGCTCGCGCGCCTGATACATCGCCTGCGTCAGCATGCCGAGCTCTTCGTTATTGTAGAAGTTTGCGTATTGAATGCCGACGTGATAGATCGAGCTACCGAGCACGAGCCCGAGCGGCTCCATGCCGAGTTCCTTGAGCAACACGAATTCCGAGACGGAAAGATCGCTCGTGAAAAGCGGTTTGCCGCCTTCGCCGCGCATCCGCCGCAAGCGCGATATCGCATCGACCGGAACGCCGCCGCTCGTGGTGCGCACCGTACTTTGTCCCGTGTTACCACCGCCGCGATTTCCGCCGCCAAAAAAACCCATTGATCTACCTCGAGAAGAAAGAAGTGAGAAGGTCGCGCGTCGAGCGATCGCGTTCCGCGTACGCGCTTACATCGTCGAAGAGCCCGTGAAGCCAACCATCGGGTTCGCACCGTTCCGTGCGCAGTGCGATGCCGCGCACGACTTTCGTGCACGACGTCTCGATACCGGTGCGCGTCGCCTCGAGCGCATAACGCAGCACGTGATCGCCGTGCGGGACGTCGAGCACGACCGAGCGCGCCGGACCGCCGAATAGCCCGCGCTTTACGGTCGTGAGTGCCGGCAGCAGCGCGGAGAAGCGATCCGCCGCGAGGTTCACGAGCGTCGCGGGATTCGTTCCGGCCGTCTGCTGCAGTTGCTCGAAAAAGCGCGCCACGAGCGTTCGCGAAGGAGCGTTCGTCTCGGCGAGCGTGGCGGGCGCCTCGGGCAAGGTCTCGAGCGCTCCGAAACGCTCGCTCAGGAACGCCCCGTTCGCCGCGAGGCTCGTGCGGCTCGTTTCCGCAAGCGTCGCCAGTCGCTGGGCCGTCGCGCGCTCGAGCAGCGCCAGTTGGCCGACGATCATTTCGGCTGAAGCCGCATCGCGCTGACTCGCCGGTATATCCAGATACGCGGCCAGCGTATCGGGCAGGTAGCGGCGCTCGGTTTCCTTGAGGGCATACGTCGCCTCATCGGAATTCGGGACGCTCGCCGCGAGCCGGCGCGCTTCATCGAGCATCGCTTCGATCCGGGCGACGGCAGCTTCGGCCGCCTGCGGAAGTTCGGTCATACGTCTTGCGGCATTCGACGCAGTTGCGACGGAACCCGACTCGCTTGCCCTGCGCGCTTTAGCTCGCAGCGACAGCCGCGTGATCCGTGCCGACCGCCGCGCGCACGGATGCGAAGCCGTCGCGCCGCAACAGTGCCGCGAGATCGCGCGCGATCTCGGCAACGACCGCCGGGCCACGATAGACCATCGCCGTGTAGAGTTGCACGACCGATGCGCCGGCGCGAATCTTCGCATAGGCATCGGCACCACTCGCAATCCCGCCGAGACCGACGAGCGGGGTGCGGCCGCGCGTGAACGCGTACGCGTGCGCGAGCATTCGCGTGGAACGTTCGAAAAGCGGCGGACCGCTCAAGCCGCCTCGTTCGGAGGCAGCGGCACCGCTCAAGCCGGGCGGCCGCCATGCCGTCGTGTTACTCACCACGAGCGCATCGATACGGAAGGCAACTAGTGTTTCGAGCACTTCTTCGAGGGTCGTACGATCCAGATCCGGCGAGAGTTTTGCGACGAGCGCCGGGCGAGCGAGCGCGGGATCTGCGAAGAGGGCGCCCAGACGTGCGAGTAGATCCGAGAGCGGAGATTTCTGCAGAAACAGCGTTCCGTTGGCCGTATTCGGACACGAGATATCGAGCGTCAAAAAGTCGGCGAGCGGCGCGAAGCGGCGAGCGAGGGTGACGAAGTCTTCTGCCGGATCGACGCTATCGGCGTTTGCCGCGAGATTAACACCGAGCAAGCCCGGAGCCGGAGCGCGCTCGAGCCTGCGAGCCACGCGTTCCATGCCTTCGTTCGCGAAACCGATCCGGTTGATCACCGCACGTTCTTCGGGCAGACGGAAAACTCGCGGCCGAACGTTTCCGATCTGCGGACGAGGCGTGACGCCGCCGATTTCGACATAACTGAAGCCCTGACCGAACATCCGCGCATAGACCCGCGCGTTTTTGTCGAAGCCCGCGGCCAGACCGATCGGATGCGCCAAGCTCCGGCCGAGAAACGTCGTCGCGAGTAGCGGTTCCGCGATGGCCGGGCGAGCGGGCACGAGGCCGCTCTCTAAGACGGTCAATGTGAGCGCGTGTGCCGTCTCCGGATCGAAGCGGTGTAAGAGTGCCCGTACGATCGGAAAGGGGTCGGGAGCCGGCATCGCTCAAGAGTATACACCCTCGCCCTCACTTCGCACCGGCCTCCGCAACGGTGGCGCCGATACGGACCGCTACGGAGTCGCCGGGAACGGGCTCGAAATCAGGGCGCTCGCCGCTTCCCAAGCGAGCGGTTCCGAAAATAAATAGCCTTGGCCGCGCTCGCAGTTAAGCGCGCGAAGCGCGACTAACTGCTCCACCGATTCGACGCCTTCTGCGATTGCCATGAGATCGAAATTGTGTGCGAGCGTGACGACGCTGCGCACGATCTCGCGACTTCCCGTATCGGACAACATGCCCGCCACGAACGAGCGATCGATTTTGAGCGCGCTAACCGGTAATTTACGCAAAGACGTGAGCGACGAATAGCCGGTTCCGAAATCGTCGATATATAACTCGACACCGAGCTCTCGCAGTACGCTTAAACTGGTCGTGACATGGGCCGACTCCATCAAGCTATTTTCGGTGATTTCGAGTTTGAGATGGGAGGCATCGAAGCCCGTTTCGCGCAGCACGTCTCGAACAAGGTCCGGAAACGATGGATCCGCGAATTGTCGGCTCGAAAGATTAACGCTCAGCGTCAGCGGCGCGCTCTCGGCGTGCTCCGCTTGCCACGCACTCACGTCGCGACACGCTCTGCGCAGTACCCACCGATCGATCGCTACGATCGCGCGGCTCTCTGCGGCGACCGGTAGAAATTCCGCAGGCCCGAGACGCCCCCGCGAGGGATGGTCCCAGCGCACGAACGCCTCGAAGCCGGTCACTCTCGGATTTTCCAGTGCGAGAATCGGTTGGTACACCGTGTGCAACTCTCTATTGCGAACCGCGTTTCGCAGCTCGCGTTCGAGTTCGTGGCGGGCGATAAGTTCACGATACATCGTGGAATCGAAGAGGGCCGATTTGGAACGCCCTTGCGTTTTGGCTGCGTACATCGCGATATCCGCGTCGCGCAGAACTTCTTCGGGCTCTTCGTAATGCGATGAACCCATCGCGATGCCGACGCTCGCGGACGTGAAAACCTGACGGCCCTCGATTAAGAACGCTTCGTTCAAACCGGCATGAAGCCGAGCCGCGACTGCGAGAGCTTCGTGCGTGCCGGCCAGGTCGCCCACGAGCATCGCGAATTCGTCGCCGCCGAGGCGAGCCACGACGTCTTCGGCTCGGCTGAACGTCGCAAGGCGGGCACCGAACGCGATGAGAACGCGATCGGCTAAGACGTGGCCGACATCATCGTTGAGCGACTTGAAGTTATCGACGTCGATAAATAAAACGCCGTACGTGCGCGAATTGTGGCGCAGCGATTGTGCGATCGTGCGGCGCAGATGTTCTACAAATAGGCTTCTATTCGGCAGCCCCGTTAGCCCGTCGTGAAAGGCTTCATGGCGCATCGCGTCTTCCAACTCTTTGCGCTCGGTTATATCGTGCGCCACCTTAACGTAGCCGACACGGTCGGCCACCGTAACGTAGCCGACACGGTCACGTTGCGGGCCTGCCGCCCGGACCCGCGTAACTTTTCCCGTCGCGAAGAAACGCGAGCCATCCTTACGTACGTGCCAGCGCTCGTCGACGCTCGTACCTTCGGCCGAAGCTTGGCGCAGTTCCGCTCCGGGAACGCCGAGCGCGGCGTCGTGACGCGTGTACAGCAAGGCGAAGTGTTCGCCGATCGCTTCGCGCGACGTGTAGCCGAATAGCCGCTCGGCACCG
The DNA here is from genome assembly GCA_964244215.1 of uncultured bacterium. Taxonomy (GTDB): domain Bacteria; phylum Vulcanimicrobiota; class Vulcanimicrobiia; order Vulcanimicrobiales; family Vulcanimicrobiaceae; genus CAXTIY01. The sequence continues at coordinate 5,915 of CAXTIY010000098.1, read as the reverse complement.
GAATTCCACGTTTCGATCGAGCCCGTCGCCGAAAGAGAAACGATCGCGTAATCTTCTACCGATTCGAGCAAGATGCGCATCCGCTCTTCGCTCTCGCGCAACGCCTCGGCGGCGAGATGCCCCTCCGTCGTGTCGCGAACGATCTTCGTATAGCCCGAGAATCCGGCACCGCTGCGTAACGGCTGGACCGTATTAATTCCCCAGAAACGGCTCCCGTCTTTGCGAACGTGCCAACGCTCGCAGTCCGCGCGGCCTTCGGCTCGCGCCAGGCGGAGTTCTTCGACCGGAGCACCGTCCACGATATCTTCAGGAGTAAAGAAAAGATCGAACGAGCGCCCGAGTACTTCTTGCGGAGCGTAACCGAATGCACGCTCTGCCCCCGAGTTCCAACTGATTACGATTCCGTCGGTCGCGATCGCAAATATAGCGTACTCGGTAACGCTCTCGACGAGGAAGCGATACAGGTCCTCGGTTGTCGCGTTCTGCGCGCTACGCACGTTCGCGGCAGCCGCAGCCGTGCCCGCGATGTGTTTGGCGGGCAAACTAGCGAATAACCTTAACGCTGCTTCGCCCGGAGTTTCGCATTACTTATTAGACACCACCCGATTTCCGCAGTCAATCTTCATGCGAATTTGTTGGCACCTCATATTTATGCGGTCCCGTCATCGAGGAACTTCGCTCGGCGTGGTCAATTTGCCGCTCGTGACGCAGACATCGCAAGCCCATTCCAAAAGCGACGCTAACGTTATATTGCATATAGGGATAGGTTCGTTTCACCGCGCGCATCAAGCATGGTATCTGCATCGGCTCATAGCCGGTGGCGATGCGGACTGGTCGCTTACGGTCGGCAGTATCCGGGAAGACATGGCGCCGCTGCTCGAGGCGCTCGCCCGGCAAGACGGCGCGTATACGCTCGAGACCGTTACGCCGCAGGGCGAGCGCGCTTACGAATTCATTCGTTCGATCCGGCGCGTGCTGCTTTGGGACCGTAACGTCGAAGGGCTCGTGGAAGCCGGGGCGGCGCCACAAACCCGCATCATCTCGTTTACCGTCACCGAAGGCGGTTACTATCTCGACCATCAGCACCGGCTCGATGTGGAGAATCCGGATCTGGCCGCGGATCTCAAGGGTGCGCGCCTTACGATTTACGGCACGCTCGGTGCGATTCTACGCGCCCGGATCGAGCAAAATGGCGGCCCCGTTACGCTGCTGAATTGCGACAATCTCCGGAGCAACGGCGATCGCTTTCGCGCGGGTTTCCTAGAATTTCTCGAACGGCGCGGCGAGCACGCCGTACGCCGCTGGGTTCTCGATCATACGACCGCTCCGAACTCGATGGTCGATCGCATCACCCCCCGCCCGAGTCCGGAACTCGCGCCGCGCGTCTTAGCGGCGACGGGCTTCGATGACCGTAGCGCCGTTATGAGCGAGAAATTTATTCAGTGGGTGATCGAGGATCACTTCGCGGCCGGCCGCCCGGCTTGGGAAAACGTCGGCGTGGAACTCGTGGAATCCGTGTTTCCCTATGAAGAAGCGAAAATTCGTATTTTGAACGCGAGCCATAGTTGCATCGCATGGGCGGGCACGCTCGCGGGCTTGCGCTTCATTCACGAAGGCACCGCGGTCCCGGCGATCCGGCAGATGGCTTACGATTACGTCACGCAAGACGTCATCCCGTGTTTAACGCCGAGCCCGCTCGACCTCGCACGTTATCGGGACGTCGTTCTCGAACGCTTCGGCAACCCGTATATCGAAGATACGAATCAGCGCGTCACCGCCGACGGCTTCTCGAAAATTCCCGGCTTTATCGTACCGACGCTACGAGAACTTCTCGAAGCGGGCAAACCACTGGATGCCACCGCAATGTTGCCCGCACTCTATTTCGTATTCTTGCAGCGCTGGCATCGCGGCGAGTTACCGTACGAATATCAAGACGGCGTGATGGATCCGAGCGCCGCACATGCGATGCTCGCTGCGCCGGACCCTCTCGCGGCCTTTTTGGCCGAGCGCCAACTCTGGGGCGATCTCGCCGAGCAACCGGAATTGGGTGCCGCGATCGGCCGGGGCACGCAGCGCGTGTCGGAATGGCTCACAAGCATCGCCTCCGTTTCGGCGTAAACGCCTCCGGGCGACGCCCGAAGCTACATCGGCTTCATCATCTTTCCGCCCATGGCGTCCGCCTTCGATTTGCACATCATCATCATATGATTTTTCTTCATCATCATTTGCTTCTGTCTCATCGTCATGCCCATCGTGTGCATCTTCATCTGACTTTTCGACATGTACGTTTTCGTCATCGTATTGACGCCGACGACGGGATCGCCCGCGGCGCAGCTCGGCATCATCATAGAACTTTTCATCATCGTATCCGCCAAGATGGGTCGACAGCTTAAAGCGAGTAGGACGCCCGCGAAGGCGATGGCAACGAGTCTCATAGTTTCCTTACCGCCCGCGTACGGGCTCGAGCCGATAGATCCGGTCCGCGCGCTTGAACGGGCAAGGTTTTCGCGACCGGTTATCGCTACCGTAGCACATGCCACGCCGTATGCAACCGCCTCGCCTTAAATTGCAAGTAACGCAACGAGCTTGTAAGCAACGCACCGGCCGCTACGTCGCACGTCGCATGGTACACCGGTGACGCCGCCCGTCCGGGCGACGCGCGCGCGCGAATCGCTTACGGTACTTTGCATCGTCGTTATCTCGCTCGTGCTCTTAATCGCCGGCTTGAAGTTTCTCGGTGCCCTCGGCACCTCCGGCGTCGTTATTCTCGCGGGCATTTTAATCGCGTACTTGATCTTGCCGTTAGTTCAGCTTCTGCGGCGCTTCATGCCCGTAATCGCCGCCGTCGCGCTAACCTACGTGGCGTTCGCCGCCCTCATCGCCGCAGCGTTCTTCATCATCGTTCCCCCGCTCGTCGATCAGGGACGCGCGCTAATCGTCAACGCACCGGCGATCGCGCAACGCCTCACGCGCGATCTCTCCGATCCCAATAATCGGCTCTTTGCCCGACTGCCGGCCGACGTTCGAACCTATCTCGCGGGGCTGCCGTCGCAAACGCTTTCGTCGATCTCCACATACGGCGTCGTCGTCGCGCAGCGAAGCCTCGGCGTGCTGCTCTCGACCCTCTCGCTCGTCCTCTCGCTCATCATCGTACCGATTCTCGCGGCGTACTTCTTCTTCGAAACGGGAGAATTGCGGCGGGCAGCACTCGGCTTCGTGCCCGAGCCCGCCCGCGCGAAATCGCTTGCGATCGCAAACGATCTAAGCGACGCGATCGGCGCTTTCGTGCGCGGCCAAGTCGCCGACGGGGCGATCGTCGCCGTGATGATCTCGACGATGCTCTGGATCATGCACGTTCCGTACGCGCTTCTCATCGGGGTCGCCGCCGGCTTCCTCAATCTCGTACCGTATCTCGGCGCGATCGCGGGCTTCATTCCTTCGGTACTGCTCGCACTCGGGTATAACGGCTGGCAGAACGCGCTCGGGGTCGCGCTACTATTCGGCGTTATTCAGCAGATCGACGGCACGTTTATATTGCCGCGTATCATGAAAGCGAACGTATCGCTTTCGCCCGTCGTGATCATCGTTTCGATCTTGGTCGGCGGCGCGCTCTTCGGCGTCATCGGCACCTTTCTCGCGGTGCCCGTGGCGGCGATGCTGCGCGTACTCAAGATACATTTCGCGCCGGCACCGAAGGCTGCGGAGATGGCGGCGCTCGGGGCGCACGCCGAGGCCCTGCGCATCGGCCAAGACGCTTGAGGCCCTATTTGTCGGCTTCGAGAGACTGTAGTGTCGTAACGGCGTTGATGTGTGTCGCCACAAACGTCGTTTTCGTCGAGAATGTCCCGTCGATCGCGACCGTCTTCCCGACGAATAACGGATACGAGTAATCGTCGCTCGCGAGTACGGCCGTCGCATCGACCGTCAAAAATTTGCCGTTACGACGCTGGACTGAAAGCGTGTTGCCGTCGATGGCGAGGATCGTGCCGAAGACGTGACGCACTCCCAGGCGCGGGCTGTGTCGCAGAGGTACCACATGAGGTGCGGCGCGCTGCACCGTCGGCTGTGCGAATGTAACGGCGGTCGACCGGCTCGCCATAAAGATAACGGCACATAGGGAGCACGTCGCAAGTCGCCCGAGCCGTCGCATCCGATGTTGCATAGCGTTCACTTTCTAGTGTAATCCGAAGATCGCGACGGAACCGCCCGTCGGCACGTAGACGCGGCCGTCGACCACGAGCGGCGAAACGAGCGCGCCGCCGTTCCAGAGTGCGGCCGGATCTTGCACCCATGTGCCGGCCGCGCCGATGAAGAGCGTGTGTGACATATTGAGCGCATCGAAGGCGACGAGCGAAATCGATCCGCCCGAGTTCCCGGGTGTCTTAAGCGCCCAAACGATGTAGCTGCCGGCTTGCGTGCCGTTGGATGATACGACGGGCTGTGAGCCATGGTCGCGACATTCGAGGCAGCCTATTTCCGATTGACTTTGGATGCTCAGGGACAGCGGTGAGAGGTTTAGGGTAAGCGTACTAATCGGCGTGCCGCCGCCGTAAACGATGTGCTGCGTGCCGTTGGCTTCCGCGAAGTAGGCGGGGCCGCCCCAAATCGCGCCACCGACGTTGAGCTCTGCTATGGCGCCCGCGTCGTTCGTTTGTTGGCCGCCCATTTTATCGCGGTTGAGCACGCGCTTCCAGCACTTGTTGTTCGTGTCGCACTTGCCGCCTTGCACGAGCAAATGCGTAACCGACGCCTTCTGATCGGGCAACACCATCGTGCCGCCGGAACCGAGATCGAGATCTTTGAGTCCGTCGCCCGCAGCGGTCACGGGCGCGAAGAAATCGAGGTTCGCCATATTGAGATTACCGGGTAATTTCAGAACGGAATCGCTAAAATTGTTCTTGCCGTCGTACGGTCCGTTGCCGGTCGCGAAATAGATGTTGCCTACCGTGTCTGCGGAGGGACCGTATCCACCCATCCACGGAGAGCCCAAGAAGTGGATGCCGCTGCTCGGGAGCGCGTTCGTGGTATCGGCTATGCTGCCGACTTGATGCAAGGTGGATGCATCGTAGGCGAGCACCCAGCCGTGCGTCGTCGAAGCGTGATTATCGCAATGCGTTCCGAGAGCGACGTAAATCGCGCCGTTGGCTTCTAGCAGCGCGCCGCGATTGAAATTATACGTCGGATCGATCGAAGCGACGCCGCCCGTAGCGAGCGGAGCGCTGCCGGACACCGGGACGGCCGTCACGGCGTCCGCGCCGCTCGCAAGCGACACGCCGTGCAGACGTAACACCGACGTCCCGTTTTCATCGGTCGCGACGACGACGTAAAGGCGGTTCTGCGTTCGGTCGATTACGGGCGTTCCCGTAATCCCGATGACCGGATTCACATCGGAACAGCCGGAGTCTTGGAACGATTGCGTCGTTATTTTCGCCGCGGCGTTGGTGAAATCGCGATGCCAAACGACGGCGTGCGTCGTCTCGTCGAAGGCGTAGATTTGATCGGTTTCGGTCGCGATGATGATGAGGTTGTGCGTCTTGCCGTCGGCCGTCGCTTGATTGGTGAGAAAGAGCGGCTGCGCGTATACCTTCCCGAAGGCCGGCATCCCCGCGGGTGCGGTAAGCGTACCGAGTAAACCGAAGCTCGAAGAAGCCACGTTCGTGGTATTCAGCGCGACTTCGTCGTTATACCAACCCCGCCGTCCGGGATCGTGATGGAAGGTGAGGTTATCGAGCGGGGCACCCGAGGCCGATGCGTTTACCGACACCGATAGGGCGGCCGTATGGTTCGCCGCATCGACGACCGAGAGCGAACAAGTACCTGCGGCCGCAGGCGTTACGGTTATCGTACTGGAGACGATCATCGAGGTAGCGACTCCGGGACACCCCGAATCCGTGTACGGTAAGGTGCCGCCCGAG
>CAXTIY010000097.1:0-10185 GCA_964244215.1 uncultured bacterium | reverse complement strand
AGTATTCGCCTTGCGCGTTATCCGCGCGCAGCTCCGCAACCGCGCGGCGCAATTTAGATTCATCGAAGGCGTAGAGGCCCGCGTTCATTTCATCGAGCGCGAGCTCGTCATCCGTTGCGTCGCGCGCCTCGACGATGCGTTCCACGTGCGCGCCCGCGCGTACGATGCGACCGAAGCTCGAAGGCAACGGCATCCGCGCGGTGACGAGCGCGAGCGCCTCGCTCGAAGCATCAGCGGCGCGTCGAACCAGCAGCGCATCGACGAGCGGCATATCGCCGTTGAGAACGAGCAATCTCGCTCCCGGTCGCGCGGCCATCTGCGCGAGCGCTATCTGAACCGCGTGGCCCGTGCCGAGTTGCGGCTCTTGTAGAACCGCCGCAACCGTTGTATGACCCGCGTCGTGCGCGACGGCTGCGACGTGCGGCAGCACGTCCGGATTCGTGACGACCGTAACGTCGTGCGCGCCCGCGTCGCGCAAGGCACGAAGCACGTACCACAGCATCGGCTTTCCGCACAACTCGTGCAGAACTTTGGGCCGAGCGCTCTGCATCCGAGTGCCTTGCCCGGCGGCGAGAACGATCGCGCGTAACGGCGCGCTCATGCGGCGCCGCTTCCCGTCGCCGCGAGCGCGGGTTCCGCCGCATCGTGCCGCCACGCCTCCATTTCCGCCTTCGAGGCGCCTCCGAGCGCGAGCAACGCGACGCGCATGCGTTCGCGCACGAGATCGCGTCCGAGTAAGACCATCGAATCGAAAAGCGGCAGCGATTGCGGGCTGCCGGAGATCGCGACGTAGAACGGACGCACCACGTCGCGCAATTTTGCGCCGAGGGAACCCGCGACGGCACGCACGACGCTTTCCACGCCCGGCGCCTCCCACTCGGGCAGCGCATCGAAGTGCGCTTGGGCGAGTACGAAGGCGCGCCGAACCGCATCCCGGTCGAGTTTACCGCCGAGCAACGCATCCGGCGACACCTCGATGCGCCCGGCGAAGAGAAACGCGCAGAGCGGACCGAGGTCCGATAGACGCTCGATTCGCTTTTGTGCGAGCGCCGCGATGGGGGTGAGATACGCCTCGTTGAGCGCCCACGCGCCCACCGCTTCCATGAGTTGCGTCGCGTCGAGCGTCTCGCGAATGTACCGCGCATTGAGCCAATCGAGCTTCGTTACGTCGAAGACGGGGCCGCCGAGCGATACGTGATCGAGGCCGAAGCGTTCGACCATCGTCGCGAGATCCATCAGCTCTTCCCCGTCGACGGGCGGTACGGAGAAGAGCCCGAGAAAATTAGCGAGCGCTTGCGGTAGATAGCCCATGCGCCGGTAAAACAAAATGCTCGTCGGGTTTTTCCGTTTGCTGAGTTTCGATTTATCGGCGTTACGCAGAAGCGGCAGATGCGCGATGCGAGGCATTTCCCAACCGAATGCGCGATAGAGCAGCAGATGCTTCGGTGCCGAACTAATCCATTCTTCGCCGCGCATCACGTGCGTGATGCCCATCAAATGATCGTCGACCACGTTAGCGAGATGGTACGTCGGCCAGCCGTCGCTCTTGACGAGCACCTGCATATCGACCGTCGACCATTCGAATTCGATCGGGCCGCGCAGCATGTCGTCGATCAGGGCGACGCCCTCTTGCGGCACGCGCAAACGCACCACAAACGAGCGTCCGTCGCCTTCGTACGCGGCGACTTCTTCTTGCGTGAGCGTCAAGCAATGGCCGTCGTAGGCCGGCGGCACATTGCGGCGGCGCTGTTCCGCGCGCATCGCGTCCAGCCGTTCGGGGGTGCAGAAACAGCGGAACGCGTGGCCGCCGTCGAGCAGCATGCGGGCGTGCTGCTCGTAGATTTCGAGCCGTTCGCTCTGGCGGTACGGACCGTGCGTTCCGCCGATATCGGGACCCTCGTCCCAAGAGAGCCCGAGCCAGCGCAGCGCCTGCAGAATCACGCCTTCCGAACCGGACGTGGAACGATTGCGATCCGTGTCCTCGATACGCAGGATGAACTCGCCGCCGTGCTGTTTCGCGAAACAATAATTGATGAGCGCGACGTAGGCCGTGCCCACGTGCGGATCTCCCGTGGGCGAAGGCGCCACACGCGTACGAACCGTTGCCATGACCGCTTACCCTACGAGCTCTCGGCGTTTACCGCATTCACGATTGACGAAATCCACGATGCTCGCGAGCGGAGCGCCGGGCGTGAAAATCTCCCGTACGCCGAGCGCTTTGAGTTCCCGGGCGTCGTCCGGCGGAATCGTTCCGCCCCCGAAAAACACCACGTCGCCCGCACCGTGCGCCGCTAGTTGCTCGATTACCGCCGGAAAAAGCGTCATGTGCGCGCCGGACAGGATCGATAAGCCGATGCCGTCGGCATCTTCTTGAACCGCCGTTTGCACGATCTGTTCGGGCGTTTGAAACAAGCCGGTATAAATCACTTCCATTCCGGCATCCCGGAGAGCGCGCGCGATCACCTTGGCCCCGCGGTCGTGCCCGTCGAGGCCGGCTTTGGCAACGATGATGCGTAACGGTCGATCGCTTACCATACGAAGGCTGTTCGAAGCACGAGCCGGACGCGCCTCGGTTAGCGTCGCCCGGAAGGTGGCGCAAGGAAGTCCGCTCGCACGCATCGCCTAACGGCGGCGGCTAGCCGCGAACGTTCCCGAAGCGCGTCTGCCCGCCCAAGGGGATCTCGGCAGCGCTTCTCGCGACCGCAGCGACCTTCGCCGCGACGACCGCACGTCGCAAGACAGGGCGGATCCCGCGCTCGTCGCGTAACGGAGCTTGCCGATAACGCGAGCTTCGGCAGACGAGCGAGCGACGATCGTCGAAGGTCTTCCACCAATCGTCGAGCAGTCGCCTCGACTCGGCGAGACGTATCATGCTAAACCACTAATCGAGCGAACGAGCCCCGGCGTAATCGGCAGGTGTTTTGTTTTCCAGGTAATCGATTCTCGAGCGACGCAGGTTCGCGCGATGCACGTGCCGCCCGCGACCGAGCGCGTCTTTCGCGCTCCCGGCCGCGTCAATCTTATCGGAGAACATACGGACTACACGGGCGGCTTCGTCATGCCGGCCGCGATCGCTTATGAGACGCGCGTTCGCGCTTCGTTGCGCGACGACGGTCGCATCGTCGTAACGTCGGCACACTTCGCGGGCACGAGAAACTTCGACATCGCCGCGCTGCCCGTCGGCGTGCGGCACGATTGGAGCGACCACGTCCGCGGCATGCTCGTGGAATTGCAACGGAGCGGCGTAACGTTGCGCGGCGCGGATCTCGCGATCGGATCCGACGTCCCGATCGGCGCGGGCTTGAGTTCGTCTGCCTCCGTCATGATCGCGACGGGCTACGCGGCGCTCGCACTCGCCGAAGAAACGCGCACCGGCGTGGCGCTCGCACAGATCGCGCAGCGCGCGGAGAATCTGCACGCGGGTGCCCACACCGGCATCATGGATCCGTTCGTGTCGGCAAACGCCATCGCGAAACATGCGTTGTTGATCGACACGCGCGCGCTGACGTTCGAATACGTTCCGTTGCCGCTCGGGGCGACGGTCGTCATCTGCAATACGCTCGTCAAACACGATCACTCGACGAGCGGCTACAATGCGCGGCGTGCCGAATGCGCCGCGGGAACGGCGATACTCGCACGCCGGTTCGCCGGTATCGTGGCGCTGCGCGACGCCACGCCCGGGCGGCTCGAAACCGTGCGCGGCGAGATGCCCGATGCCGTGTATCGCCGGTGCCGGCACGTCATCTCGGAAAACGAACGCACGCTGAGCGCCGCGACGGCCCTCGGCGCGAACGATCTCACGAGTTTCGGGCGGCTCATGGACGCCTCGCACGCGAGCTTACGCGACGATTTCGAGGTCAGTTGCCGCGAACTCGACGTGATGGTCGAGCTCGCGCGGGCTTTCGGACGGGAGTCCGTCTACGGAGCCCGCATGACGGGCGGCGGTTTCGGCGGCTGCGCGATTGCCCTCGTCGCGACGCCGGCGGTCGACGCCTTCGTCACCTACTTGCGCAGGGCATATCGCGAGGCGACTTCCGTCGAACCCGAGATCTACCTCGGAGCGGGCGCTGCGGGCGCGAGCGAAATAGCGGCGTGACGCACGAGCGCGAGTGGCTCGGGCGGCCGCATCGGCGCTTCAATCCGCTACTGCGCGAGTGGGTTCTCGTCTCTCCGCAGCGGACGGCGCGGCCGTGGCAGGGCGAAACCGGGACCGTCGATCGAACGGAACGCCCGGCGTACGATCCCGCGTGCTACCTCTGCCCGGGCAACGAACGGGCCGGCGGCGCGCGGAACCCCGCTTATTCGTCGACCTTCGTGTTCGAGAACGACTTCGCCGCGCTCGTTCCTGATACGCAGGCGGCGTCGCTCGACGATGCGGGGCTGCTCGTCGCCGAAGCAGAGCGCGGCCGGGCGCTCGTCGTCTGCTTCTCACCCCGCCACGATCTCTCGATCGCCGGGATGACGACGGCGGACGTGCGGCGCGTGATCGACGCCTGGAGCGGCGAATACGAACGGCTCGGCGCGGAGCCCGCCGTCGCGTCGGTGACGATATTCGAGAATCGCGGCGAATTGATGGGCGCGAGCAATCCGCATCCGCACGCCCAAATTTGGGCCAACGAGCACGTTCCGAATCTGCCCGCCCGCGAAGGGGCCGCTCTCCTCGACTACGCACGAACGCGCGGCGCATGTTTACTGTGCGCTTACATCGAGCGAGAACTCGCACTCGGCGAGCGACTCGTTTGCGTAAGCGAACACGTCGTCGCGCTCGTCCCGTTTTGGGCCGTCTGGCCATTCGAGACGCTGCTCTTACCGCGCCGCCATCTCGCGTCGCTCGACGCCCTCGCGCCGCCCGAACGCGACGCGCTCGCCGAAGCGATGCGCCGCCTCACGGCCTGCTACGATCGCGTCTTCGACGTGCCGTTTCCGTACTCGATGGGCTTCCATCAGCGTCCGACGGATGGCGAAGCGCACCGGGAGTGGCATATGCACGCACACTACCTCCCGCCGCTGCTGCGCTCGGCGACCGTCCGAAAATACATGGTCGGCTACGAACTGCTCGCGATGCCGCAGCGCGATATCACGCCGGAAAGCGCAGCCGAGCGGCTACGCAACCTGATCTAGCAGGCCCGATACTCAATCGAGCGGAGCGCCGCGAGATGCGACCACATCGAAATCAGCGCGATGAGTATACCGATGAGGGAATCGGTCACGCTAACGGCTCATCTTATATAACGGTTCTCCGCTCGAAGGCCGTTTAATACGCGAAGGTGCGATAGCCCTCGCTCTGCACTTCGAGAACGTCGTCCGGCACGATTGGATTTCCGCGCAGCAAGTAGCGCCGTTCCTCCGGCAACGCCTCCCACGCGGAGCGCGGGATGCGCACCGAAACCTCCGGTCGCCAAAGCCACGAGCGGGAGTAGCCGACGACGACCATCGGCCGCGGCTCCTGCGTGCGATTCGGGGTGCCCCGATGTAGACCGCGCACGTCTCTGATCATCACATCGCCCACGCTCATTTCGACCGGCGCGAGCGACACTTCTCCGCGCGCCAGGCGGTCCAACCCATATTGCTTCGGCGCGCTCTGCGTACCGGCGGCGATTTCGGTCGGACCGTTCTCGGCCGTCACGTCGACGAGCGGAAAATTAATCGCTAATTGATATGCCGGCGTTTCCGAATCGAGTTCGGGGAAGAGCGGGAGCGTATCGCGGTGGATGTCTTGCATCTGTGACCCGAGCAGCGGCGTATCCGTGGCGAGCTGCACCATCACCATATCAGGTCCGACGAGTTCGCGGCAGATCTGCAAGATGTCGGGATCGGCGTAAAGCGACGGATCGTCGAACGGAGCCCGGAACGGCAGCGTGACATAGAACCGCTGCGTTCCGCGATTCGCCGTCGCCGCTTCGGTCGTTCGATGACGTTCGAGAAGAGGCGCGAAGGCGACGTTCCAAGCTCGCAGCGTCGCAGGCTCGAAATGCCGCCGCAGAACCACGAAACCATCGCGTTTGAAATCGGTCGCGAATACCGCTAAAGCCGCCTCGTCGTATCGCATATTCTATCGTTACCCAACGCTGCGCCCAGGCAAATGCGTGGCATCGCACATAGATGCCGGTTGCGCGCGATACTGCGACGCACGAACGAACGTAGGAATACGTATCGTCGACCTTTGAAAGACGCTGCGATCTATGAAAGGAGCAGAGACATGCGTTCACTCCACCGTCGCGAGTTCTTACGTATCAGCGGAGGGCTCGGCATCGTTGCCGCTTCGAGCGGCATCCTCATGCCGTCGCTCGCGGCTTTCGCAGCCGCCAATCCGAACGTCACGCCCGCTAAGATGCCGAAAAAGGCGAAATACCTGATCGGCTTTTCCCAGAGCGAACTCAATGGAACGTGGCGCACCGCCGAGAGCGAGAGCATGGCGGCCGAAGCGAAGAAACGTTCCGACAAGTTCGAGTACCGCACGACCGTCGCGAACAGCGATACCAATAAACAGATTAGCGACGTCAGCGACCTGATCGCTGCAAAATGCGATCTCATCGTGATCACGCCCCGCGAACAAGACCCGCTGCGCGCCGCAACGCAAAAGGCGCTAGCGGCCGGCATACCCGTCATCGAGATCGACCGCACGAGCACCGGAAAAGCGGGCGAAGACTACGTGTGTGCGATCGAGTCGAATTTTGTTGCGCAAGGGCAGAAAGTCGGCATGTGGATGGTGCAGAACACGCACGGTCCCATAGGCTACGTGGAGCTGCGCGGCACGACGGGTGCCTCGCCCGCGATTCTGCGCCACAACGGATTCCACGACGTCATCGATAAGGAGAAGCGTTTCACGCTACTCGATTCGCAAGACGGCGACTTCACGCTCGCCGGCGGCAAGAAGGTGATGACGAATTACATCACCCGTTTCGGACCCAAGATCGACATGATCTTCGCGCATAACGACGATATGGCAGTCGGCGCCTATCAGGCGATGAAGCAGGCCAGCTTCTCGAAAAAAGTCGACATCGGCTCGATCGACGGTACCAAGCGCGCGATCCAGTACGTAGCGGACGGCGATTTTTCGGTCGTCGTGCAGTCCGATCCGCACTTCGGACCCGTCACGTTCGACACGATCGAGAAGTACTTCAGCGGTGTAGCGATTGCGGCAACGGTGCCGGTTTCGGATCATACGTACACGAAAGAAAACGCCGCCACGCTGGTATCGACCGGCTTCTAATCTTGGAACCGGCGCTGCTCGAGATGCGCGGCATCTCGAAGCATTTTCCGGGCGTACAAGCGCTCGCCGGAGTCGATTTCACCGTCGTCTCCGGCGAAGTCCACGCGCTCGTCGGACATAACGGCGCCGGCAAATCGACGCTCATCAAGATCCTTACGGGCGCTTATGCGCGCGACGGCGGAAACGTCGACTTGAACGGCACATCCGTGTCGTTCGCGACGCCGAGCGCCGCGCAACGCGCCGGCGTCGCGGCGATCTATCAAGAAGTGAATTTGATTCCGTTTCTCACGGCCCCCGAGAACATTTTTCTCGGTCGCGAGCCGCGGGGGCGATTCGGGCATCTGGATTGGCGCGAGATGCGTCGCGAAGCCGCGCGCATCGTGCAATCGCTCGGCGTGGCGATCGATCTCGACGTGCCCGTCATGCGCCTCGGCGTCGCCGTACAACAAATGATCGCGCTCGCGCGCGCGGTATCGCTCGATGCCCGGCTCGTCGTCATGGACGAGCCGACGTCGTCGCTCGACGCGGCGGAAGTCGCGATTCTCTTCGGCGTGATTCGGCGGCTACGCGAGAAGGGCGTCGGTCTCGTCTACGTCAGCCACCGGATGGATGAAAACTTCGAGCTCGCCGATCGCATTACGGTCTTGCGCGGTGGAAAGCTCGTCGCAACGCTGCCGATCGCGGAGACGACGCCGCTCGACATCGTGGCGCTCATGCTCGGGCGTCGCGCCGAAGACATCCGCGCTTCGGGCGTAACCGCGTTTAGCGAAGCCGTCGTCGACGTCGATCGCAAGACGGTCCTCGAAGTCGATCACCTCTCGCGCGGTCGCATGCCGGACGACGTGAATTTACGCGTCCGGCGAGGGGAAATCGTCGGTCTCGCGGGCCTGCTCGGCTCCGGACGCACCGAACTCGCCCGTACGATTTTCGGAGCCGACCCCGCGGACGCGGGCGAAATTAAAGTGAACGACCGAACGATGCGCGTACGCAGTCCGCACGATGCGGTACGCGCAGGTATCGGGCTCGTTTCGGAAGATCGCAAGGTCGACGGGATCGTACCGGCGCTCAGCGTCCGCGATAACATCCTACTCGCCGCGTTACCATCGTTCGCCCGCTTCGGGCTCCTGGACCGGCGGCGGCAAGAAGCGGTCGTCGACGAGCTGATCCGGCGCCTCGATATTAAAACACCGAGCCCCGATACTCCGGTTCGCAATCTTTCCGGCGGCAATCAGCAGAAAGTCATTCTCGCGCGCTGGTTGTGCCGCCGTCCCGCGGTGCTCATTCTCGACGAACCGACGCGCGGTATCGACGTCGGAGCGAAGCTCGAGATCCAGCGGCTCATCGACGAACTCGCGCGCGACGAAGGGCTCGCAATCGTGTTGATTTCGTCGGAACTCGAAGAGGTAATCGAAGGCTCCGATCGCGTCGCCGTGATGAAAGACGGCCGCAAACTCGGTGAGTTCGAGCGCGCCGACGCGAGCGAAGAGCGCGTCATGAAAGCGATCTCCGAAGGGTGAAGCGCGACGACATGATACGCGTGGCGCAGCGCTTCGGTGCGCCGGCATCGCTCGTCGTGCTGCTGATCGCGGCGGCGATTCTCAGTCCTAATTTCATGACCGCCGGAAACATCCGGCTGCAACTCCAGCAGTTCGCGCTGTCGACGGCTCTCATCGCGGTCGGCCAAACGCTCGTCATCCTGACGGGCGGCATCGATCTCTCCGTCGGCGCTTTGCTCGCCCTCGCCTCGTGCATTACGGGTCGACTCGTTCTCGGAGGCACGCCTGGGCCGCTCGTCGTGCTGCTGCCGATCGCAGCGACGACGCTCGTCGGCGCGTTCTCGGGAACGATCGTCGCTCGCGCGCGCATTCAGCCGATCGTCGTCACGCTCGCCGTGATGATCGCCGCGCGCGGACTCGCGCTGCTGGTATCGGGCGACTCGGTCCTCAACCTGACGGACGAGGTTTTGGGCGGTTTCGCGACGCGCCAACTCGGGCCGTTCCCGCTCATCGGCTCGATCCCGGTCTCCGTCGTGCTCGCGCTCGCCGTGTACGCCGCCGTCGCGTTCGCGCTGCGCACGACGGTAGCGGGCCGCTACGTATTCGCGGTCGGCGGCAACGAGCGAGCGGCGCGCCTCGCGGGCGTCGAGCCGAGTCGCGTCAAGATCGTCGTCTACGCGCTCAGCGGCCTGCTCGCAGGGCTCGCGGGCGTGCTCTATGCAGGCGACAATTCGACGGCGGACCCGCTTAACGACGGCTCGTTTTTCGAACTCAGCACGATCGCGGCAGTCGTGGTGGGCGGCACGTCATTGCTCGGCGGCGTCGGCGGCGTCTGGCGCACGCTCGTCGGCGGCCTTATCCTGAGCGTCCTATACGCGGTGTTCATCCAAGTCGGGCTGCCGACGCCGACCCAGCTCATCGCGCAGGGACTCATCATTGCGGGCGCCGTCGTGCTGCAGGGCGGCGGCGAAGCATGAGCCCGGCGACGGCTCGCACGTTCGCCGTGCTTCAGCGCGAGATCGCTTCAATTCTGCTCGTCATGCTCGTGATCGGCTGCACGTCCCTATCGCCGAACTTTCTGACGCCGACGAATCTACGTAATCTCGCAGACCAGATACCGGTCTTCGCGATTCTCGCCGCGGGTCAGATGCTCGTCATCCTTACGGGCGGCATCGATCTTTCGGTCGGATCGGTGCTGGCTTTGTGCGCCTTCACGGCAGCGGCCCTTTCATTCTTCGGGGTCGTGCCGGCGCTGCTGGGATCGCTGCTCGTCGGCGCGCTCGTCGGCGCGCTCAACGGCGTAGGTGCGGCCTACACGCGCGTGCCGCCGTTCATCGTCACGCTCGCAATGCTTTCGATCGTACGCGGCTGCGCGCTCGAAGCAGCCGCACTCTATCACGGTGCCTCGTTCACGGGCTCGGGAGCGTCGCCCGTGAGCGCGAGCGGGAAAAACGGATTTTCGCTCGTCGCCGAGGG
>CAXTIY010000096.1:0-10200 GCA_964244215.1 uncultured bacterium | reverse complement strand
GGCCGTCGTAACGGGCATCCTCGAAATCGCCGCCGCATTTAGATTGCGGCGCAACGTGCCGGGCGAGATATTCCTTATTATATCGGGAATCTTATCCGTCGTTATCGGCGCTTGGCTCTTCATCTCGCCGATCGTTGCGTTGCTCGCTTTAACGTGGTTAATCGGCTTTTACGCGATCTTCGGCGGCGTAACGCTCATCGCGCTCGCCTTCCGCTTGCGTCGCACGGGCGCGCCCGGCGTCGTTCCGCACTAAAAAAAGCGTTGATGCTCAGAGCGCAAGAAGCGATGCTGCGGGAAGTCTCGTTTGCGTCGGTTAATCGCCCGCGAGCAAGGAGGAACGGCCGTATGCGCCATGTCTGCGGTAAAGTTTTGCTACGGTGCTCGCTCGTAGCGCTACTGCTCGCGTGTTTCGGGCATAGCATGACGCAGCACGCGACCGCGGCGACCGCTGCGACGCAATCCGGCTTTCAATTGTCTTGGCTCGACAGACATTGCGCTCCGTGCGATGACTTCTACCAGTACGCGACCGGTGGATGGCGTAAGTCGAATCCAATCCC
The DNA here is from genome assembly GCA_964244215.1 of uncultured bacterium. Classification (GTDB taxonomy): domain Bacteria; phylum Vulcanimicrobiota; class Vulcanimicrobiia; order Vulcanimicrobiales; family Vulcanimicrobiaceae; genus CAXTIY01. The sequence goes on along the minus strand of CAXTIY010000096.1, from coordinate 9,643 downwards.
GGGCGACTACGCCGACTGGGGGCAATTCCGCGCACTCAATGCGCGAAGCCTCGACCAAATACATGTCGTGCTCGCTAGCGCCGCAGCCGACACGTCGGCGCTCGTGGGCAGTCCGGAGCAGAAGGTCGGCCTGTACTACCGCGTGTGCGAAAACCAAGCTGCGGTCGAGGCTGCCGGCACGCATCCGCTCGATGCAGAATTAACGAAACTGGCATCCATCAGGGACGTTCCGGGCATCGTCATGGAGATCGCGCACCTCGAGCAAGGCGCGGCGCCGGGCACGCCGTTCGATTATGGATCCAGCCCCGATCCCAAGAATTCAAATGCAACGATCGGCGATCTCGGACAGGACGGCCTATCGCTACCCGAGCGCGATTACTACGTCAACACCGCGGCCGCGTCGCAGAAGATTCGAGACGCCTTTACGGCCCACGTCGCACGGATGCTGCGGCTACTCGGCGACGACGCAGCCGCTTCGCAGGCGCAAGCCGCAACCGTCATGCGAGTCGAAACGAAGATCGCACGAGCCTCCTTTACGAACGTCGAATTACGCGACGTCGCAAAAACGACGAACCGATATACGGTCGCAAAGCTCCAGAGCACGACCCCCGCGCTTGCGTGGGCGACGTTTTTCGATGCAGCCGGCGCTCCGCAGACGCGCGAACTAAACGTCGATGAGCCAAGCTTCTTTACCGCGCTCGACGGCTTGCTCGCGAGTATTCCCGTCGCGGATTGGAAAACGTATATGCGGTGGCGAATTCTAAACAACGCCGCGCCCGCGCTGCCGAAAGCATTCGTCGATGAGACGTTCGCATTCACGCGCCTCCTCCAGGGTACGGCCGTGCAGCAAGCCCGCTGGAAGCGATGCGCTCGCGCGACGGAAGGTGCGCTCGGTGAAGCTGTCGGGCAGCTCTACGCGAAAGCCTATTTTTCGGCGGCTGCTAAAGCCAAGGCGCTGGCTCTGGTCGACAACGTCCACGCGGCGCTCCGCAGCGACATAGAGACGCTCCCCTGGATGTCCGGGACGACGCGTAAGTACGCTATCGTGAAGCTCGAAGCGATGCGTAAGAAGATCGGCTATCCCGGTAGACCGATCCAATATCGGACACTCGTTCCGGCAACGGACTCGTTCCTCGCTAATCGATACCGCGCGGGCAAATTCGCATGGAACTACGATATGGCAAAGATCGGAAAACCGACGGATCGTAGCCAATGGGGCCTTTATGCGCAGACCGTCAATGCCCAATACAACCCGTCGACCAACGACATTTCGTTCCCGGCGGGCATCCTGCAGCCGCCATTCTACTATGTCGGCAGCGACGATGCGTTCAATTACGGCGCGATCGGTGCCGTTATCGGGCATGAAACGACGCACGGCTTCGACGATCAAGGGCGGCTTTACGACGCATTGGGAAATCAGCGTGACTGGTGGACCGCGCGCGATGCGAAACGCTTCAACGCTCGCGCGAAGTGCGTCAGCGATTTTTACAGTACGCTCCCGGTCGACGCGACTTTAAAGCAGAACGGACCGCTCGTGCTCGGCGAAGCGATCGCGGATCTCGGTGGCTTAGCGATCGCCTATCGCGCGTTCGAACGAACGCAGATCGGTAAGCCGCACGAAAAGGTCCAAGGATTTACCCCGGAACAGCGCTTCTTCTTAGCGTACGCGACGGTCTGGGCCGAACGTATTCGCCCGGCGGCGGCACGACTGCAGGCGAATACGGATGTTCACGCGCTCGGGCGCAATCGGGCGCTCGGAACGCTCGAGAATACGCCGCAATTTGCGACGGCTTGGCATTGCCCGCTTCACGCAAAGATGGTCCGGCCCGCTGCGAGTCGCTGTTCGATTTGGTAAGTGAGGCGGGCGCTCGGCAGCGCGCGCGTCGTCTAAGGGGTCGGATGCGGGCGGCACCGTCTCGCTCGGCATCGAATCGGAAAGAAACATGGCCTTTGATTCACTAGGCGAGTTCGTCGCGGCGCTCCGGCGTGCGGGGGAACTAGCCGAGGTCGGCGTGCCCGTCAGCCCGCACCTCGAAATCTCCGAAATTACCGACCGCGTGGTCAAAGCGGGCGGCCCTGCGCTGCTCTTCACCTCGGTACGAGGCTCAGCGTATCCCGTTCTGACCAATCAGTTCGGAACGGAGCGCCGTATGGCGCTCGCCTTCGGCGCCGCGTCGATCGAAGAAGTGGCGCAGCGCGTACGCAATGCGGTCAAGCTCGGCTTTCCGAGCTCGATCGAAGCGCGCATCGCCAAGGTGTTCTCCGTCGGTTCGGCCGCGTTCGCCCTGCCACGCACGGTGAAGAACGGGGCGCCGGTTCACGAAGTCGTCGAGCACGACGTCGATCTGTTGCAGTTGCCGGTGCTGACGACGTGGCCCCTTGATGGCGGCCCGTTCGTGACATTGCCCCTGGTTTTCACGAAAGACCCCGAAAGCGGTTTGCAAAACGTCGGCATGTATCGCATGCAGCGCTACGACCGCACGTCGATGGGCATGCACTGGCAGCGGCACAAACAGGGTCGAGCCCATGCCGTGAAGTGGGGCCGTTACGTTCCGGTCGCCGTCGCCATCGGCGCGGATCCCGCGATCACGTACTCCGCTACCGCCCCGTTACCGCCGATCGTCGACGAAATCTCGCTTGCCGGTTTTTTACGTGGCCGAGCCGTCAGAATGGTCAAGTGCCAAACCATCGACATCAAGGTGCCGGCGGATGCCGAGTTCGTTCTCGAGGGCTACGTCGATAACGAGGATCTGCGTGTCGAAGGCCCCTTCGGCGATCATACGGGCGTGTACAGTCTGGCGGATTATTATCCGACGTTTCATGTGACGTGCGTAACGCACCGGCGCAACCCCATCTACGCGGCGACCGTCGTCGGCAAACCGCCGATGGAAGACGCGTGGCTCGGCAAGACGACCGAACGCATCTTCTTACCGCTCTTGCAGATGGTCGTGCCGGAAATCGTCGATTACAATCTGCCGGTCGAAGGTGGCTTTCACAACCTGTGCATCGTGAGCGTGAAGAAGACCTATCCGGGCCAAGCGAAAAAAGTGATGAACGCGCTGTGGGGCCTCGGCCATATGCTGATGCTCACGCGCTGCCTCATAATCGTCGATCACGACGTCGACGTGCACGATACGCGTGCCGTGACGTGGTACGCCCTCAACAATATCGATGCGTCGCGCGATCTCGTCATCATGCCGGGTCCCGTCGACGATCTCGACCACAGCGGTTCGTATCTCGTATCGGTCGGACACAAGCTCGGCATCGATGCGACGCGCAAGCGAGCGGACGAAGGTTACGAGCGTACCTGGCCACCCGATATCGTGATGGACCGCGCGACCAAAGACCTCGTAACGGAGCGTTGGAAAGAATACGGCTTGCGTCGTTTCGCGACGAAAAGCGACGTTTATTCGGGGCAAGGCGCGGCCGCTCTCGAAACATTGCTCGCGCGGCTGCCGTTCCAAGCGGGAAGCGTCGATGCAACCGCACTACGGGCAAAGGGCGTTCCGGCACTCGGAGGAAGCGATTCGCATGAGGGTTAGCCGTATCACGTCGCCGGCCGCAGTCGTTCGCGTGATTTTGCGCGAGATTCGCGTCGAGCACACGTTCTTCGCCTTGCCGTTCGCTTACGCGGGTACCATCTTCGCGGCGCACGGGCTGCCGACGCTGCATCAGTTCGTGTGGATCACGCTCGCCGTGCTCGGCGCGCGCACGGCTGCCATGGCGAGCAACCGCTACGTCGATCGCGACATCGACGCGCGTAATCCGCGCACCGCCCGCCGCGCCCTCGCGAACGGCACGCTCGCGCCGAGCACGATGCTCGTTACGGCAGCGCTCGGGATCGTGCTGCTCGTTATCGCGGCTGCGAGCTTGAGCCCGCTGTGTTTGCGATTGCTACCGCTTGCGGCCTTCGGCATTTTTGCGTATCCGTTCTGCAAACGCTTCACTTGGGGCGTGCATTTCGTGCTCGGCGCGATCGACGGGTTCGCGCCGCTCGGTGCGTATATCGCGATTACGGGCACGGTGTCGCTTGCGGCCGCGCTGCTGTTCCTCGCGGTCACGATCTGGGTCGCCGGCTTCGACATCATCTACGCGCTGATGGATCGCGATATCGATGTCGCGCAGCAGATCCGTTCGATCCCGGCCCGCTTCGGCGCGGCGAGCGGCCGGCGTTTACCGCTCGCCTTGCACGTTGCGATGGCGGTCATTCTCGGCGTGGCCGGAGCCGTCACGGCTGTCGGCCCGCTCTATTACCTCGGCGCGCTCGCGGCGCTCGGGCTCGTATGGTACGAGAATCGGCTCTTCACCAAAGCACCGAACGTGTTCGTACTCAACGAAGGCGTTTTCATCGCGAACATGCTCTTCTCGGTCTTCTTTTTGATTACGACTTACGCCGGCTTCAAATGGCATTAACGCGACGCGGCTTTTTCGCGACGAGCGCGGCACTTGCCGGAAGTGCCGCCGCGCCGCTGCCGGCGCTGGCCGTTTTCGGCGATGCACCCATCGGCGGCACGGTTACGATCGGTGTCGTGGCTCCGTTCACGGGCGATGAGATTCGGCTCGGCGAGCAAATCGGCAACGGCGTTCGCGCCGCGGTCGACGATGCCAACCAGTTGCGCGGTGCGCTCGACCGCTCGTACGTCATGCGTACGTTCGACGATCAAGGGCTGCTCGCATCGGGCCTCGTGAACGCGGAGTTCGCTTGCGACGATCCGACGGTGGTCGCCGTCATCGGGCATTTGAGCGGCCGCATTACCGAAGCCGCGCTTCCGACGTACGTCAACAATCGCATGCCCGTCATCTGTCCCGCGTCCACCTACGATCGCTTAACGGCACACGGTTACGGTAACATCGTGCGGCTCACCGCCAAAGACTCGACCGAAGGCCGCGCCGCAGCGCGCTACATCACGCAGACGGCAAAAGCATTATCCGTCGTCGTACTAACGCAAGACGGCGATTACGGGCCCGACGTTGCCGACGGCTTCGCCGACCAGATGAACGGCGATAAAGTTAAAACGAACGTCATCACGTTCAGCTGGAATAAGGCGGACTTCCCGGCGGTTACCAAAAGCGTCCTCGACTTCAAACCGGACGCGATTTTTTTTGCCGGCCTTACCAAAGACATGGGCCCCGTCGTGCCGCAACTGCGCGCCGCCGGTTATACCGGGCCGTTCTTCGCTTCGCAAGGTTTCTTCGATCCGCTCACGCTTGCGAAATACGCGGCGGATCTCGAAGGCCTCACCATCTCGACCTCCATGCCGCCGCTCGCGATCGCCCCCGGCGCCTTTCGGATCAAGAACGATTTCGAACGCCGCTACGGAAACTTTACGCCGCTCTCCGCGTTCTCGTACGCCGCCGCGCAAATCTTAATCGCCGTCATACGCCGCACGGGTTCCCAAGATCGGCTCGCCGTCGCGCGTACGCTCAACGCGTCGAGCACGTTCGAGACGGTGGTCGGTCCGGTCGCCTTTCAAAACGACGGCGATCCGCAAAATCCCAACGTCTATTTCTATCGCGTCACGAGCGGTGCATGGAAGTACGTCGCCTCATCGTATCCGAGCAGTTTTGTCGTAAGGTAACGGGCTCGCCCGCGCATCCGTCGTCGTCTTCTTCCAGGGCGATCGACATACGCAGGCGCCACGCGCCGAGGATCAAGTTGAAGTCCGTTCCGAAGAATCGCACGCGCTCAGACCTCTAGCCGCCGCCACTCGAACGTGGCGAGCGCGCAACCGGCGATTCCGATTATCCAAACGCTCGCGACGATCGCTGCGAGCGGCTCCGTCGTGACGGCGGGCATGACCACGCGCGTGATGGCCCCTCCCAAGTATTCGAGCGGATTGAGAAACCGCACGAAGGCCAGAAGCGCATTGAAGACCGGCCCGAACGGCGGCACCCCGGGATTCGCAGTGACGAGGAAGAGCGGCCACGATAGGCCGATGATCGCTCCCGCGCCACCGCGCGACCAAGCAGTGGCACCCTGCAAGAGTCCGTAATACATGAAGGGAGCGCCGATGGCGACGGCCGCGCTCGTCGCGATAAACGGATCGGCGTAGACGTGTCCGAGCAATCCGAAGAGCGCGAGCGGCAGCACGCAGACGATGAGCAAACAAAGTACGAAAGCGATCGCGATGCCCGCTAAGTCGATCCCGAAAAATAAAAATGCGATGCGTTCGCGCGACTGCGGCTTCGTAAACGTTAAATGGAGCGAAGCGTTTTGCGCGTTGAGGCTCGAGCCGACTTGGGCTGCGAATATGTACGCGAGGAGACCCGCAATTCCCAGTAGTGCGCTAAACGGAATATGCAACTGCGCGACCAGTTGCTGCAAACCTTGCGAACCGGAACCGACCGGCGTACCCGGACCCGAAATGCCGATACTGATACCGCCGTGCGTATCGACGTACGTGTGGCCGAAGTACGTAGGCAAAACGAGCAGCGCGGTAAGCGCGAGAACGATCGACATGAAGATCGTCAGGCGGCGGCGCACCCGCAGCCATTCAACGTAAAGCATTATAGGACTCCCGTCGGAACGCCGTCGGAGACGGCTTCGAGAAAGATGTCTTCGAGAGAGACGTCGAGCACGTCGAGCGAGCGCGGTCGCAGCGCCCCGACGAGATGTTCGATACGCTCGGCTTCGCCGCTCACGTAGACGCGTAAGATGCGGCCGCTGCGTTCGATGCGGCGCACGTGCGAATCGAGCGCGAGTTCGGGTGCCTCGGGAACGCCGCCGTCGAACGTCGCGCTCACGATCTTTTCGTTGCCCTTGAGCGTATCGAGATCGCCCGAGATAACGAGTTTGCCGCTGCGTACGATCGCGATGCGGTCGGCGGCCCGTTCGACTTGGCCGATTTGATGCGACGAGAAGAGCACGCTCGCACCGCTCGCGGCCGCCTCGATGATGAGATCCAGGACCACGCGCTGGTAGATCGGATCGAGGCCGCTCGCGGGTTCGTCGAGCACGAGAATGCGTGGCCGGTTTGCGAAAGCGAGCACGAGCGCAAGCGCGGTGTGCTGGCCTTTGGAAAGATGCTTTACGCGTTTAGCGAGATCGAGTTTGAAGATCGCGATGAGTTCGCGCGCTCGGGCCGGATCGTACGAACGGTAGGCGCGCTGCGTCATTTCGAGATGCTGCGCGACCGTCATCCACTCGTAAAGCGCGCTACGCTCGGGTACGTAAGCGAGTTCTTCGAACGTCGCCGCAGAAAGCGGCCGGCCGTCGATTGCGACGGCGCCCGACGTCGGGCGTTGCAGGCCGAGCAAACATTTGAACGTCGTCGATTTACCCGAGCCGTTGGGGCCGAGAAGCCCGCATACCGAACCCTCTTCGAGGACGAGCGAGAGATCGCTCACGGCCTCGAACCGGCCGTAGCGTTTGGTGAGATGGTCGATAGCGATAGGCGCGTTCACGATTTCTCCTCGGCCTCGGCCGGAAACCAGCGTTCGAGTGCGCGCTCGAAGAGCGAGCGTGTGTCGGCGTGCGTGATACCGAAGGTGCGCGCGGTCCGCACGGCCTCGTCGAAGGCAGCCGAGGCGACGTCGGTAACGGCGCGACGCGACTGGTGCGGCGCGTCTCCGCCGCGGACGAACGAGCCGCGGCCGGGACTCGTTTCGATCACCTGCTCTCGCTCGAGTTCGCGATAGGCGCGGGCGACGGTGTTTGCATTGATGACGAGTTCGAGCGCGAGTGCTTTCACCGTCGGTAATTGCTCGCCCGGAGAGAGCGTGCCGAGGGCTACCGCGCGCTTCACCTGTTGCGTCAGCTGCAAGTAGAGTGGAACCCCGCTACGCGGGTCGACGATGAAGACGGCAGCCATGACGCAAGTATTCGGCAGCGCTCTTAGAGCCGGACGCCCCAGCCGGAGAACATGCCATCGCGGCGGGCGACGGGAATCACGGTTAGCCGCTCGGCATCGACGGGACGCTGGGTCGGGGCGGCTTGTTTTGGGACGATCATGAAAGACTCCTAACGTGTTGATGTACTAGTGTATTAGTACAATAGCACGTTAGGAGCCGAAGTCAAGCGATTTGCGAATTTTCAGCGAAGGAGCGTTCGCCATCGGGTTTGTAACGCCGCGTATGCCTCGTGCGACGCGCCTCCCACCCGAACCCGGCCAAGAATCGGTATGGGATTATCCGCGACCGCCGCGCCTCGAGCGCACGCATCGCCGTTTGCGCGTCGTCTTCGCGGGGCGCACGGTCGCCGACACGGCGCGGGCCTATCGCGTGCTCGAAACGAGCCATCCGCCGGTGTATTATCTGCCGCCGGGCGACATCGATACGAGCATCGTCGTCGCATCGCAAGCGCGCTCGAGTTTCTGCGAATTCAAGGGACGCGCGATCTATTACGATCTGGTCACGGCGGAGGAGAGCGTACGGAGCGCGGCTTGGGCCTATCCGATTCCCTCGCAGGCCTTCGCGCCGCTCGCGCATCACGTGGCCTTTTACGCCTCGTCCGCCGTGGCGTGTTACGTGGACGACGAGCTCGCTCGAGCACAAGACGGCGACTTCTACGGCGGCTGGATCACCCACGACATCGTCGGCCCTTTTAAAGGCGCGCCCGGCACGTGGGGCTGGTGAGCTAAACCGATTTCGTAGGAGCCCGGTTCCTAGAGCGCATGCAAGCGATCGCGATCGACCAGACGGGCGGCCCGGCCGTCCTCACCCTTCATGACCTCGCCGTTCCGGAACCGCAGCCGGGCGAAGTGCTCGTTAAACTCGAGGCGGTCGGTATCAATTTCATCGACGTGTACTTCCGCACCGGCATGTATCCGATCGGAGCGTTTCCGTACGTGCCGGGTTCGGAGGGCGCGGGGACGGTCGAGCGCTGCGGCCCGGGCGTAACGGCTTTCGCTCCGGGCGACCGCGTCGCATCGGGAAATATGGCGCGCGCCTACGCGCAATATGCGGTCGTGCCCGAGGATAAGCTCGTTACCGTTCCGCCCGGGGTCGAGCTGCGCGACGCGGCGGCCCTGATGTTGCAGGGCATGACGGCCCACTATCTCTGCACCGACACGTTCGCCCTGCGAGCGGGAACGGTCGCATTCGTGCACGCGGGCGCGGGCGGCGTCGGTCTTCTGCTCACGCAACTCGCCAAAGCGAAAGGCGCGACCGTCATCACCACGGTGTCGACGCCCGAGAAAGCCGCGCTCTCGAAACGCGCCGGCGCCGATCACACGATCGACTATACGCAGACCGATTTCGTGGCGGCGACGCGCGACTTTCTCGGCCACGAGCACGGGGTGGACGTCGTGTACGATTCCGTCGGCAAGACGACGTGGGAGCAGAGCTTGGATATCTTGCGCCCGCGCGGCTACTTCGTGCTGTTCGGCGCGTCGAGCGGAGCCGTTCCGCCGGTTAACTTGCAACTGCTCAATACCAAAGGATCGCTCTTCGCGACCCGTCCGACGCTCAAGGATTACATCGCGACGCCGCAAGAAGTGCGCCGTCGCGCGGGCGAACTCTTCGAGGCGGTCCGTAGCGGAACGCTTTCGCTACGCGTCGAGCACACGTATCCGCTGGCCCAAGCCCGGCGCGCGCACGAGGATCTCGAAGGCCGTAAAACGACCGGCAAACTCTTGCTCTTACCGTAGAAGCAAGCACGAAGGTCGATTGACATCGAACATACGTTCGATTAGGATTGGCCTCC
>CAXTIY010000095.1:0-10204 GCA_964244215.1 uncultured bacterium | reverse complement strand
CTTTTTCGCTCGCGCAGCGTCTCGCCGAGTTCGAAGCCGTGGGCAGTTGGCATCTCGACGACGATTTTCTCGAACGCACGCGCGCCGTCACGCCGGACGACGTACGCGCGGTTGCGGAGAAGTATCTGCACGAAGACAATCGTTCCATGGCGACGCTCGTGCCGGGCACGCCGAAAACATTCATGCCCGTAGCGTTGCCGCTTGCAGACCTTCGAACGGCGCGCGAAGCGTCGGTTCCGATGGCTCCGCTTGCGGCACCGCCCGTCGCGCGAGAGCATCGCTTCTCCGAACGTATCGCGCGTGCGACGCTGTCTAACGGCAGCGAGATGCTCTACGCGATGAATCCCGGCAGCGCTACCGTCGTGCTGCGCGGACTTCTCGATGCGGGCGCCGCCTACGCACCCGGGCACCCGATGCTCCCGACCATTCTCGGTGAGATGTTCGCGCGCGGCACGCGAACGCACGCGCGAACCGCGATCGAAGAGCGGCTCGAACGTGCGGGCGTTCGGCGTAACTATTGCGTCGACGACGAACGCTCGCAACACTACGATCCGCTTGCGTTCCGCTTTAGCGCGGCTTGCGCGGCGAACGACCTGCCGTTGCTGCTCGAGACGCTTGCAGAAGAACTCGGCGAGCCACAGTTTCGGGAAGACGAACTCGAACGCGTTCAAGGAGAATTGACCGGCGCTCTTCGGCTGCTGCGCACGAGCACAAACTGGCGCGCGGTCCAGCGTTTCTTGCAACTCGCCTACACGCCGGGCGACGTGAACGATGAACCCGAACTCGACGCGTTGCTCGCCGACGTCGCCGCGACGACCGTCGACGATTTGCGATCCTTCTACGAGCGCACGTTTTTGCGCGCGCGCCCGCTGATCGCGGCCTCAGGCGCCGTGGACGAGGCGCTGTTCGCACGGCTAGCGGAGCGCACGCTCGGTTCGATTCCATTTACCGGGAGCGATGGGGCGGGGTTGCCTGGCGTACGGCCGCGGAGCGCGAGCGATCTGCGAGAAAACGTTTCGCTCGAGCGTAAAGCGAGCGTCGATATCGTGATGGGCCGCGCGACGTCGCTCGTTCGCGCGAGCGACGATTACCTCGCGGCGATGATCGGCAACGGCATCCTCGGCCAATCGACGCTCAGTTCGCGGCTCGGGCTGCAGCTGCGCGATCGCGAAGGCCTGACGTACGGCGTAACCAGCGGCTTTCTCGCAGGCGGTCGCCTCCCCGGTCCTTGGCGCATCGGCGTGAGCGTCAATCCCTCGAACGTCGAACGAGCGATCGACTCCGCAAGAAACGTGCTCGAAGAGTACGCACTTTCGGGCGCCACGTCGCGCGAGCTCGTACAGCAGCGCAATAGTATGACGGGTGGCCAGCGCGTGGCGCTTGCGACCAATGGCGGAATCGCGCAACAACTCGAACGAATCGGACACTACGGCCTCGGCGACGATTACGTGGATACGTATCGAGAGCGCTTGGAAAGCGTAAGTGCGACGGACGTACGCACCGCAATCGAAACGTACTTCGCGGCGGACGGCCTCATCGTCACCGCTGCCGGTACGTTCGCGTAACGTTCGAGATGGATGCTACGAGCGGAGCGACCGTAGCCGGCGTGCGCGTGATAGCGGGCGGGGCGCTCGACCCCGTAACCGCGCAAACGCCGGGGATGAATCGCTCGGCCGCGATCACGCATGCGAGTGCCGGTGCGGAAAAACTCTGGGCGGGCACCGTTTCGATCGATGCCGGAGCGAAGACGGGCGCTCATCATCATGGCGAACTCGAGAGCGTGATCTACGTCGTGCGCGGACGGGCGCGCATGCGCTGGGGCGAGCGGCTGGAGTTCGCGGCAGAGGCGGGTCCGGGCGATTTTATCTTCGTTCCGCCGTTCGTCGTCCACCAAGAAATAAACGCGAGCTCGGAGGAACCACTCGAATGCGTCCTGGTTCGCAGCGGCCAAGATCCGGTTGTTGTAAATCTCGATGTGGCGGCCGCCGAAGCGTCGAGCATCCGATGGATCGACGCGATACATCTGCGCTGAGCGCGCTAGTGGTCGTGGTGCCGTTCGCGATCTCGCTTGCCGATGCGGAGCGTAAAGAGAACGAGTATCAGAATGCACGCACCGAGTAGTGAAAAGCCGACCGCCTGGTTCTGTGTCAACCCATGCGACACGAGCATTGCGTAGAAGATGACGAGTGCGAGCAATGCCAGCGCCGCATAAATAAGATTGTCGAGATTCCCACGTATCAAGCTTGAATCTGCCCCTGGGCTTCACGATAGCGTGCGATGCGCGGCGCGAGGCACAGACCACTGTCGTGCCGCAGCCATTGCCGGCCGCACCTCGGCACGTCCGCAACGGCCGCATTGAACGGGAATTCGAGCGTTACGGAGACGCGCTTGCCGACTCCGTCGAGTGGATGAATGCTCATGCGTCGCGCTATTTTGGAGATGATGTATAAGCCCCGGCCGTTTTCAGACATTTCATCTAGCGGCCGCCGCACTTCCATCGCAAAATCGGTCGACGAATCGTACACGGAAACCTCCGCATGACCGTCTTCGCTTCCGAGCTCGAGGCAAACGTTGCCGTCCGTGTGCCGGGCGGCGTTCGAGAGCAGTTCCCCAATGACGAGTTCCGCAGCGCTGAGATTTTCTTCCGAATCCGTTAAATTGCGTAACGCTGCGGTTGCCGCTCTGCGAGTTGCTCGCGCCGCTTGCACGTCCGATGCATCCAGTGTCCAACACATGCTCTCGCCCGTACCCGAAACTTGCTCGACTATGCCATCATCGTTCTTTCGGCACATATCAAAAAGAGAGCGGCGGCTGCCGCTCTCTTTTAGCTTCGGTTCGACGAAAGACTAAGTGTCGTTGCGGAAATCGCGTTTCGCGCGATCGACGTCGGCGAGAACGCTTTCCTTGCCTTCGTTTGCTACGGAGCCTAACTTTTCGCCCGGCGTCATAACGTCTCCGGCGACTTCACGATCGGCGTGTGCCGCATCGGCGTTGGTACGGTGACCGGCTTCGCTAAAGGTGTCGGAAACGTTATCGATGGTCTTTTTGAGTTCGTCTTTGATGCCCATGAGCGCTCGTTTCCCCGATGACGCTGCCGGTAAACGTGCCGATACTCGAACCTCGTAGCAGGCGGGCACGAACAAGTAAGTGAGGTGCTTCGATGCTGCGTTTCAACCGCTTTCCGACATTCGGTTCGTTTGCGACGCAGTAAGGGCGGGCATCAAAAAAGCCCGTCGTTTCGGGCTTTCAAGTTGGTGGAGATGAGGAGACTCGAACTCCTGACCCCTTACATGCGAAGCAAGTGCTCTACCAGCTGAGCTACATCCCCCAAGGGTCGATCCGGACGGCACAGCCGCGACCGACCGAACTAAATACGTTTCCGGACCGGCGTCCCCTGCCGCCTCAGACCGGGTTCGCGAGGTATGGAAACTGACTCAGTAACGACGGCCGATTCACGCAGGTAACGCCGTCGCTCGCGAGATTCGGTGTGCCGTTCGCGCCGGTCTGCTCTTTGCCGTCGTCGGCAGCCGGGCCGGGCGTCGTAATGCCGGGCGTCGCGACCGGCGTCTGTGCGTAGGCGGTCGTCGCAAGATTTCCGTAGACGAGTCCGAGCGTCGTATCGACCACGTCCTCGTTGAGACCACGGCCACCGAAGCCGTTCGGAGCGAGCCCGGCGCAATCGTCTTTGATGCGGCCGCCCGTCTCCCAACCGAGGTAACTCGCCGTCGAGGCGTTGTTGCCGATGCTCGCTACTAGCGCGTCGGGCAGCAAAATTGCTTGGATGTAGGTCGAAACCGCGGCACTGCGCCCGGCGCCGGTTACGAACGTGCCGACGCCCGGACCGTATGCCGTCTTGTCGTTCTGCGGCGCGGAACGGTTGTAGCCTTCGTGCTGGGCGTACGGGAGAAACAATTCTTTAATGCCGGGCTTCCCGATGCGATCGATCTCCTGGAAATTGATGTTCGCGCCCGTAGTGTCGCCGCCGTTGCCGCCGTTGGCGAGTGTCGGATCGTTGCTACAACTCGAGAACGCGGCGAGCGAAATAGCGGTCGTGCAGACGATCGTGATGAGACGTTTCATGAACCGCTCCTACTGCCCGTTGCTCGTGCTCGTCGTCGCCCAATAGCCGATGACGGCGCTGCCGGATCCGGCGATAAGCGTCTTCGGCATCTCGACCACGATCGACAATACGTTGGAATTTTGAAAATAATCCGTTCCGAGCGCGTTGAAGCCTTGGGGGCACGTGTTCGAGCCGGCCGGCAGGCAGCTCTTTGCCGTGCTGCCTTGATTGCGATCCGGGAAGATTTTCCAGAATTGCTGTACGTCCCAGAAAGCCGGGTCGCGCCGCGCTCCCGCGAAAACCGTTACTTGGCCGGAGGCCGTAGCGAACGAGAACGATTTATTGGTGATGCCAGAGGCAACAGCCCCGACGAGCTTTGTCGTCGGGCCGGTCTGCGAGGGAGTCGCCGGTCCGTAGGCCGTTACCAGCTGCCCGACGCCCGCAACGCCGAACGAGAATTGCAGGACGACGTTCTCTACCGGCCGGCCACCGTTCACGGCCTCGCTTGCGTAGTTGTTGTCGAACTTCATCGTATACAAGACGCCCTGGTCGAACGACGTGGTCGCACCCGCGCCCGCAGGTAAGCTTGGGTACACGTCCATAACGGCGACGATGTCGCCTTGTATGGGGCTCGGAAATAGGTACACGTCCGTAATATCCGCGGCCGGGCGCCGCACGAGAACAGGGGCACCCTGCAGATCGAAGCCGTGCGCGGGAACGCCGGCGTACAGTACCGCCACGCCGACGAAGGCGCACAGGGCCGTAAGCCCGGCGTACATACGGGGAAGTTTCATAGGGCGACGTTACGCCCGAGCGACGCGCAAAGCCTCGCTTTACGAGCGTAGCGCGCTCAGTTGCGCTCGCGCGTCGTCGGCATACACGGCGTGAAAATGCGCGTTGAGCGCGAGCGCTCGCTCGAAACGGCGCCGCGCTTCATTGCGGTCGCCGAAATGCGCTGCGATGACTCCCGCGTGGTATTGCATCAGCGAATTTTCCGTATCGAAACGAATCGCTTTCTTCATCTCGGTGCGCGCTTCGTCGTAGCGGCCGTCCATCGCGGCGGCCCAGGCCAGCGTATCCTGCGTGAAGATGTCGTCGCGTACTGCGAGTTCGCGTTTGGCGATCGCGTATGCGTCGTGCGGATAGAGATGATGTTCGGAATAGTAGATCGCGAGCAGCCGATCCGAGATGTGTTGCGTATTTCCGATACGCTCGATCGTGCGGATCAAATCGTCCGTGGCTTTCGCGCCGCTCGCATCGCCGAGCGCACGCTCGGCGTCGGCTTCGTATCCGAGCGTTTCCGGATACGGGATAACGGCAGCGGAGGCGACGGCGTTCTTTAAACAGTCCTGCCAGCGCCGCAGCGCGCAATTGAAGCGCGCGGCGGCACGCGTCGCATCGACGTAATTGGGGAAGATGGCGAGCGACTGGCGTTCGTCTGCGAGCGCGGCGTCGTTATCGCCCGCTTCGAAAGCGAGTTCGCCCGCGCGAAAGAAGAACCACGCGCGTTGCTGCGCGGGCGCATCGAATTGCGCGTTGCCGTACGCGGTCGGCGTTTCGAACAGCTTACGCGCTTCGGTAAGGTGCCCCGTCAATTCATCGTAACGCGTTACGAGCGTATCCCGAGGGATCGCGGCGTAGGTTTGCGCGGGCGGCAACGCCGCGATGATGCGCTTGGCCGACGCGTAGTCGCCGATTTCGAGATCGAGCGAGGCCTCGCGAATTTTCATCTGCGGATCGTGCGGATCGTAGGATTCGA
Organism: uncultured bacterium; assembly: GCA_964244215.1. Taxonomy (GTDB): domain Bacteria; phylum Vulcanimicrobiota; class Vulcanimicrobiia; order Vulcanimicrobiales; family Vulcanimicrobiaceae; genus CAXTIY01. Next base: position 4,385 of record CAXTIY010000095.1, on the reverse strand, counting down.
TGAATTTGGTTTCGGCGAGCGCTGCGTTGAACTGATGTAACGTCAGGAAGACGGACGCGAGTTGAACGTCCGCTTGCAGATTGCCGTTCGGTTGTACGGCGAGCGAGCGCTGCGCTTGTCGCTTCGCACGCAAGACGTCGTCGATATCTCCGCGCTCGCGATAGCGTTGCAGATATTCACCCGCGAGTTGCCGCGGGCTCAGCATATCGCCCGTGAGATTCTTGCGAACCTGGCCCTCCCAAAAGGCGATCGTCTTATCGCGATATTGGTAATCGGCCGTAACGGGTGCGAGCGTCGGCAGCGAAGCGATCTCTTGCGCGCGTTCGGTATGTTTTATGTACGCGGGCCATGCGGCGACGCCCGCGATCGCGACGATCGCGACGGTCCAAGGAAGTATCGTTAAGCGTGAAGCCATGTCGTGTCACGAAAAAGATCCGTGGCAGAGCCACGGATCCCTTCGAGGAACGCGCTGTCGTTAGTGCGCGGCAGCGAGGTATGGGAACGTGTTTGTGGGCTGCGGGCCCGTGGTCGAGTCGATGTTTTCTTTCGAGAGGCAGTAATTGGTCTCGTTGTCCGCGGGTTGTAATCCGAGCGCCGACAGCGTGGTGCCAAAGGCGATGCCGAGCTCCGTATTGACGACGTCGTCGGTGACTTTACGACCGCCGAACGGCGTACCGAGCGCCGCGACTTCGGCGCCGAGGAAACCGGCCGTCGCTCCGTCGAGATTGACGAGGTATTCGTCGGGATAGAGAACCCCGGCGATCGCCGCGCCGTAATCGCTTCCGAGCGTCGCGTTCGGCGGCCGAAGCGCGTCTTCGGTCGCTTTGATATCGGCTTGCAACGTCGGATCGTTATACGGTTCCGCTGCGTTCGAGATCTGATGCTGCACGAACGGTTCGAAGACTTCCTTAACCGCCGGCCGTGACAAACGTTCGATCTGATAGTACGTCGTGGTGGCCGGGGGTGGCGGTGGTGTAAGTACGACCGAGTTGCCACCGCTGCAAGCGGCGAGACCCATGCCGAGGCCGCCCGCAACCGCTAGACTCTTGATAACTTTTAACATGCTGTTGCGGCTCCTAGCTCTTGACCTTGGACGAACTCGCGGTCGCCCAAACATGGATGACATGACTCGTATAGCCGTTTTCGAGTAACGACTTCGGAACCTCAACGACGAACGAAAGCACGTTGAATGTAGCGAGCGTGTTGCTCGCGGCACCCGTGCTGCAGACGTACCCGGCAGTTGTCGGATTCGTTTGGCCGCTGACGCTCGTTTGCCCAGCAAAGCCGTTAAAGCTGGGTTGCGAAACACGGTTGGGCGTCTTGTTATAAGCCGGAGACAGTCCCTTAACGGGCGTATACAAATTGCCGTTTACATTCGGAATGTTATCGGCTGCACCGGGATCGGTCTGGCTCGTGTGCGTACCGTAGTTACGGTCGCCGAGGAACGTATAGAAAGCCAACAGATCGAACACGAACGGATCGGCACGCGGTCCTGCGAAGAACTTGACCGTATTATTCTGTAAGGTCGTGGTGCTCGTATTGTAGACCGTCGAGCCGGTGGCCGTCTTCAGCAGCGTGTTCGCCGTACTGACTTCATTCGGTTTCGCCGGCCCGTAGAGCGAGATCACCTGGCTCGGCGTCGCTCCCGTCGCATACATTTGGATAACTTCATCTTCTTTATAGTTCGTCGCCCCGTGAGCGATCTTGAACTGCCAGAGAATGGTCGGATCGAAAACCTTCGTCGCGCCCATGCCCGTTCCGATTAGCGGCCAGACATCCATTGCGAGCACGACGTTATTCGCGTTGTCGGGCGCCGGGTAGACGTAGACGTCGGTAATGTCGGCCGAGGCGTTGTGGCCGACTTGCAGGGCTAGGTTGTAGGTATCTTGATGGTCGGAACTTTTCACCGGATGAACGGCGTAAAGAACCCCGGCTGCGGTTAAGGCGACGACCGCCGTAACCGAGCCGATGATTCGCTTGAGTTTCATGTGGTCGTATCCTCTCACGTAGTGGTTCCGGGTTGGACCGAAGGTGCCGGGCGCTTACGGCGCGTTTGCGCGAAGATGTAAGCGAATACGGCAACTAGCGACGCGACGATGGCGTAACTAATGGTGATGTCGGAGACGGGGCTTTGCCAGCCGAGCACTTGCGCGAGCTCGTAACTCGCAACGGCGAGCGCGACGATCGTCACCGATACGATCCAAACGCGCATCGTGCGTGGCTGCAACACCGACTGGTCCGAAACGAGGCGATGGACGAGAACGCTGTCGAGCGTATCCGTGCAAATCATGCCGAGGCAAAATGCCGCGCCGACGAGCAGAGCTCCGAGCAAACCCGAGTTGACGCCGAAGGCGACCGCGTACGTTGCGATCTGGCTCGACGTCTCGAAGCCGAAGCCGAACAGCAAGCCGACGGGCACGGCGACCCACGGGCTCGTGGCTTCACGCAGTGCTCGAGGCAGCAAACGCGTCTTTGCGCCGGCTAAGCGCGTGCCGCCGGTGCGCAGCTGTTGTAAATTCAAGATGGCGATCGCGAAGAGCACCACGATGCTGATCCACGTGCCGACCTGCTCGATGAGCGCCCCATGCGCTTGAAAGCGCGCCCCCATTACGCCGACGAGAGCCGCAATCGAAAGCACCATGATCGAATGACCGCCGGCAAACAGCGTACCGACGAAACGGCTCAACCACGGTCGTTCATCGATCGAGTTGCGGGTCATATTGTCGATTGCGGCAAGGTGATCGGGATCGGCACCATGGCGCAAGCCGAGCGCGAAGACGGCGAAGAGTCCGGTGCCGATCATGCAGCCTCCGCCGGGCGATGCGAAAACGGGTGCGAGAATGCGTAACCGACGATGGCGAGAGCGACGAGCGCCGTTATCGCGAGCGGCGAGATCGACACGCCTTGTTGCGCGAAACCTTGACCGACCATTACGGCGCCGATCGTCGAAATAACGACCGCCGAAACGAGCGGACCGTAGATGACGAATCGTTCGAATTGGGGGCGGCCTTGTAGCCAGCTCGCTCCACGAACCACCGCGATGCCGAGCCCCGTCAACGTCGCCGCAAGACCGAAGCTGAACGCGACGATGACGAAGATGCCGTAGGCGACTTGATTGAGCGCGAGCGCGGCGAGCAGAACGACTAAGGCTGCCGGGCACGGCGCGACGCCACCGCTCATCGCGGCCCATACGGTACCGCCGAACGTAAGCGGCGCGTTGCCCGCAATAGCATGCGAACGCGCATGAGCGAGATCGTCGAAATCGTGCGAATGGGCGTGGCTGCCGTGCGCGTGACCGTGGTCGTGACTCGCGTGTTCGGCGCCCGCCGCGTGTACGTGCGCGTGTTCGTGAGGGTGGACGGCGGCGTGTTCGTGCGTGTGACCGTGCGCGAGTGGCTGTCGAGCGAGGATCTGGCGCTGCACGGCACGCGCTCCGATTACGGCGATGACGATACCCGATACGAGCGTAATCCACGGATAGATCGCTTCAGGAACGAAGTAGCCCTTGAAGATGTTGATCGCAACGCCGAGCGCGAGGACGCCGATCGTATGCGCCACGGTCAACGCTGCCGCAAGGATCGTGGCCTGTTTGACGGTGGCACGCGCGCCGACGAGCGATACGGCGAGAAGCGTTTTGCCGTGTCCCGGCTCGAGTGCGTGCAAACCTCCGAGCGCGATTGCGACGAGGAACGTCAGCGCGACGAAACCCCAGTCGCTCGTGCCACGAGCCAGCATGTCCGAAAGCTGATTGGAGCGAACCGCCGACGGAACGGAGGCCGCTGCCGCGTCATCGACCGCCTCGTCCGCGCGAAAGCTCGCGACGCGACCGTTTTTAAGCGCGAGCGATACGGCGGTCGTGGCTCGGGGCGATCCGATCAGAGCGCTCGGATACGCCGAGAGTTCGTGCGTCGGTTCCGTACGCGGTGCGATGACGACGTCGTGCCAGCCGAGGCGGCCCGGGAACGTCTCGTCTCGATACGTCAGCGCCGAAGATTTCGCACCGAGCGCCGCGTGCGCGTCGAATACGAGATAGAGCGTCGGTAAGCCGCCGGCACCCGGGCGCGTGCGAGTCGTTACGCCGTCGATCGCGAGCGCGAGCGGCGTTCCGTCGCTTTGAAGGTGCAACTGCGGCAGGAGATTCGTCGCTTCGGTGCGCCCCCACGTTTGGAGCTGTGCTGCGTCGAGCGATCCGTTCGGGCCGGCGGCGCGAAGCGTCGAAAACGTCGGTATTTCCGCCATGTCTAGAACGTAACGTAGCGACACGCGTTTCGCGGCCACCGTTATTTTAGTTAAGTGGTTAATAGTGAAGTTGCCAAGCGGATGAGCGCCCGCCGGCAAACGTAGAACCATCAGCGCGAGCGTGAACGTTCCGATAAGCGACGACA
>CAXTIY010000094.1:0-10207 GCA_964244215.1 uncultured bacterium | reverse complement strand
CTCCGCGCTATCGTCGCGTCGGCACAAGCGCGTGACGCCGATCCCGCCGATTGTCTCATCTGCTTGCCGCCGAGATCGGCGAATGGAGATGCCGCTCGTGAACGGTTGCTCGCGGCGGGGAAGAATGCGAAGATTGCGCTCTGGGACGGAACCGATGCGGCGGTGCGCGCGAGCACAATGGTCGATTCGACTGCCGTTCGTCTGGTGCGATACGAGTCGTGTCGCGGTCTCGAAGGCTGGATCACCGTCGCCCTCGACGTCGATGACTTTCTGAAGAACAAACTTCGTCATCCGAACCAAAGTGCGAGCGATCCACAGATCGACCCCGAGATCGTTGCGAACCGGTGGTTACTCATACCGCTCACGCGCGCGGTGCAGACGCTCGTCATCGTCGTGCGTGATCCGCAGGCGCCGGTCATCGCGCGGTTACGCGCGGCACTCGAAGATTCCAATCTTCCCGCCAAGGTGGTCGAGTGGATCGATGCCCGCGATCTCGGGCGAACGATCGCACCGGCACTCGTATGATCGCTATCCTTTATAACTCGGCGACTGCAGATAGTCGGGTACCGCATTCAACGGCGACAATTCGAAGCGTTTGGGGGGTGCGCCGAAAGCGGCACGCGGGCTGAGCGGAAGCGCGAGAGCCAGCGAAAGTCAGCTCGAATACTGTTATTAATGTCGAGACCTTCGGATCACTATTCCTTCGCCACCGATGCAAGGAACGCAAGAGATCGGTACCCCGTCACGGTCCTTAAACAACGCAAATTTGAGAGTCTGCATCGGGTCGCCGTAAGTCACGCTCCACCAAACGACGAAGTCACCTAATTCGAAACTGTCAGGCTCCTCAATTGTGATGGACTCGCCGGGCGCGAGGTCTGCGAATTGATGGGCTTTTCCCGTCGAGTTAACGACACCATCGTCATCGCTGTAAAACCCTCCGGTATCTGTGCAGACGTTCGTAAGCGTTGACGAAGTTGGATTGACAAGACGCAGATCGTAAAGCGTGTTTAAGTCGCGTTTTCTCTTCGGCTTGCTCAGAAGCACAAGAAATGGTTCTGTGATATCCGTTTCAGACCAGGGCTTTTCAATCATTCAAGCTACCAGGTCCGGCTTTTGGGGCTAAGGACGTCTCTGCAAGATATTGAGCCAACCGACTAACGATCTTTGCCTGATCCTCCGCCCGCTTTTCTGACGTGCCGTATTGCGACAACGACTGCACGGGAAGGATTCGATCCGTTATACGCTCCTTCACGAGCCCAATAACTCGATCGGCAACTTTGACCCCTTGGATCCAAACGATCTTCGGCTTGAGTAATTGTAATTGGTCCCAAGTTGCATCTTTATCGTAGTCAAGAACATCGTCGCTCGGTGATGAGCCGGCCTGCATTGGAGCTTTCACGAACGGAAGCCAAGCAAAGTCATCGTTTTGCAAGCCGACGGCTTCAAGTATCGGCTCCGTGCGCTGTTTGTGGAATCGAACAAGTTCGAGCAGTTCTAACCAGTCTTTGTAACATGCGCGGTAATCAGCTACGTCTCCCGATTGGCCCAAGTCTCGAACCGCTTCCGCGTCTGCTCGTACGCTGGCGTGCCGGGCTTATAGGTGTCCGCTGCGTTTGGAAAGTAACTGATGATCAGAACGCGCGCCGGACGATCGGGCGGAATAAAGCCCGGCTCCAACAACCGAGTGGTCGGCGAAACCGTACCGTGGTATCGCTCGGTAATCGAATGTCCGATCAACTTCGCGCCGCTCGCAGCAAAGTCTCGAACTATTTCTGCGTAAGGGCGCTCCTCCTGAATACGCGTTAACCCATTGAGCTTCATAGGATGCCTCACACCAGACGGTTGCCATTTGAACCGTCGCGCCGAAAGCATAGCACGCGCTTCTGCCAGACGCGTGTCAGGCAATACTAGGGCAAGGCGCCCTGCCGGATAGCTGCTACGAGATGGTAATAACGAGTCGATCTGGCCACTTGCGCTGGTTGCCGATGACGTTCGAAACCAAGGATTTTGCGGAATGCCAAGCAGATGGCATAAAGCTCGCCTATGATTAATAAGATGATAAGCGTAAGCCTACGTGCACAGCTTGGTAAGCGACGTCGACGCAGGGAATCTCGCGAACGATCGCACCGGCGCTCGTATGATCGCTACCGCCGATAACTCTGTAACGGCAGAGCAAGCCGCGGCGACCCGGCATGCGGGCTCGAACGTATACGTCGGCGCCGGTCCGGGAACGGAAAGACTTATCTTCTCGTAGAGCGTTATCGCTTTCTGCGCCAGAGCCTAGGCGCGATCGCAACGCCGCCCGAGCTGTCGATCCGTAAACACGTCCAACGACGAAGCCTTCGAATACGTCCACGCGAGAAGCAGTTGATTTGCGCGAGCGCGCGCACCCCGGAATCGACGTGCCGGCGCACGAGATTTCCTACAGCTGGCCCGTTGCCGCGCCGCTGACGTCATTGTTGGCAGAAGGTAGAAGCGTTCTACGGCCGTTAGTCTGGCGAAATGGGGATTTTTGTCGGCAGATTGGCCGAACTTGATTCGCTCGATACGACCTTCGACCGAGCGCATCAAGGCTGTCTGCAGGTCGTCACGATCGAAGGTGATGCCGGGATCGGAAAGACCCGCTTACTCGAAGAACTCGCTAAACGCATCCTGCCGACCGGGGCCGCCTTCTGCGTTGGGCACTGCCTTGAGTACATTCGCGCACCGTATCTACCATTCGCCGAAATATTCCGCAGCTTGGGCGTCGCGCCACCGACGGCGCAACTGTCGGTAGCTACCGATTGCGACGGAGATGCGAAGTTTCGTTACTTCGATGCCGTTGCGGCATTATTAATCGAGAAAAGCGCCGAGCGTACCGTAGTGGTGGCGATTGAAGATACTCACTGGGCCGACGATGCGACGATCGAACTCGTTCAATACCTCGCGCTGCGGCTGCGGGATTCGCGTGTCTTGCTGTTGTTAACGCAACGAAGCGACTCGCCACAATCCGCCTCAGCCATCGGCTCGCTGCTTGTCCGGCTACTGCGTCTTGGAGCCAAGCACGTACGCGTGCAGCCACTCAGCCACGAGGACGCGAGCGCCTTGCTATTCTCGCTTGCAAATCATGCGGCCATGTCGCCGGATGTCGCGTCGCTCATCGAAGCGACGGCCGACGGAAACCCATTCTTTCTCGAAGAACTCGTTCGCAACGCCCGCGATCACGCGGACGCCGACGTACCTCACGCGCTACAGATTCCGTTAACGATTAAGGCGATGCTCTCGGAGCGGATGCTCGCACTAACGGATCGAGAGCGTGACGTCTTAATGAACGCGGCGGTAGTCGGCCGTCATTTCGACGTCGATTTCTTGTGCGCTATTTCGGGGCACTCTCGCGAAGACGTTTGGCTCTCACTGCAACGCGCGCGCGATTTGCTGTTGGTCGTTCCCGACGGCACGCGACGTTCGCATTATTCGTTTCGGCATGCGCTATTGCGTGAGAGCCTCTACCAAGCATTACCGGTCGGTATCGCACGGACGCTGCATTCGCGAGTTGCCGAACGCATTGAAGCCGGTCCACAAACCACGGGCGTCTTTGCAGAACTTGCTTATCATTGGAGCGCCGCCGGCAACGAAAGCAAAGCGGTTGAAGCAAGCGAAAGCGCCGGCGATGCGGCGACCGAAATGTTTGCCTATAGTGACGCCGTGCGCTTCTATCTTCGGGCCGCGGCGCAGAACCCCGGCGGGCCACGCCGTGCTCGGCTCTACGAACGCTTGGCACTGGCGTTGCGCAGTGCGGGCGGTAACGAGGAAACGCGGCTATGGTTCGAGCGCGCGTACGACGATTATCGGCAATTGGGCGATTCCGAGAGCATGGTACGGGTGTTGTTGCTTCTCGCCTTTCAAGACTGGCTCGATTGCAACACTGAAGGCAGCGTTCGATGTGCGACGCAAGCGTTATGCCTTTTGGAAGATCTGGATCGGCCACAGTTACTCGTTAACGCACGCTTGGCAAAAGCAGGTTACTGCAGCACGCTCGGTCGCGTCGAAGAAGCGCGCGAACTGCTCGACTCGGTCGCAGCGATGGCTTTCGCGCGAGACGATGAGACGAACGCCCTTTTTCATGAAATAGTGGCCGAGACGGAGATAGCGCTCGATTTCGGAGACGAAGCACTCGCAAGCGTCGCCGTCGCCGCAACTCACGCGCAGCGGACAGGCAGTGCCGATACGATTTCGCGCGTAGAGAATATGGCGGTAATTACCTGTTCCTTGGTCGCCGACTTCGATGCGGCAGAGGCGCATTTCGATCGGGCGTTTTCGGCAGCGCGAGAGAACGGCTTACTCTGGCGCGCGGCGCATGCTTGCGTGCATTACGCGGATACACTGGTGCTCGCGGGGCGCCTCGAAGCCGCGCGCGACGTGCTCGAGCGTGGGCTAGCATCGGCGATTACGAGTCCTACGATCCGCGCCTGTGCGGCGTTCACCGGTATTCCGCTCGCGAGCATGCTCGAGGATCGCGCGCTGCTCGCGCGCTTAGCGGATGAAAGACTGCTGGAGGATGCGTTTCGCTCGGCCGAGCCACAGCGAATCGGGCCGATCGCGGCTGCGTTTGCGGAAATGTACGCCGCGAGCGGTCAGTTCGACCGCGCTCGCGCGCTGCTGCGTTCCGCCATCCGGAAAAGCAAACGCTTTCATTTTTCGTGGCGCTTAGCGTTGCAGGCGGCTCTCCTCTGCGAAGCCGGCGATCGCGCCGAAATCGAAGCATTCGTTAAAGGCGCGCCGCCGGCGCGCGAGCCGATGTCCTTCGCGTTCGCCGACCTCGTATCGGCTGCGCTAAAGAGTCGCTCGGGTCTGCTGCTCGAGTCCGTGGAATTCGCCCGATCCGCGACTCGGCGTTTCGCGGAACTGCGTTGCCCGCAGTACGAGGCGCGGGCGCTCGAGCTCGCGCAGGAGCCGTATTCGGCGCTCGCGATTTACGAGCGAGTCGGAAACATGCGAGACACGCTTCGCATCCGGCGCGAATTACACGTAGAGACGGGCGTCGTTACGTCGCCGCTCACGGCGCGCCAGCGCGAAGTCGCTGCGATCTTGGTCAAGGGTGCTTCGAACCGCGAGATCGCGGGCCGGCTATCCATAACGGTTAATACGGTCGAACATCATGTTTCCGAAATACTGAGCCGGCTCGGCGTCTCATCGCGTGCGAAGCTAGCCGCTCGATTACTCAATCCGGCCGGTGGGCTTTAACGTTGGTCGGTGAGTGATGGTCTTTCGTTTCCATCTCGTCTAGACGGGTTCGCGTCGTGGCGGCTTCGGTTCGTACGCGCTCCAACTCGTCCCGCAAAACTGCGACTTGCGCCGGTACCGCGAGGCTCCGTTCGATCCGCTCGATCGCCTCGTGTGCCGCGCGATGTAAGCGCCGGTCGCCGTCACGTGCCCATATCGCGCGGAGCGCGGGTAAAACCGCGCGATCCGCAGCGGAAGCTGCAGCTCGCAGCGCGGCCATGCGCACGGACAAAGCGGGGTCGTCGCAGGCAGCGACGATGCGCTCGACGATGGCATGAGGCGGTCGGTCGAGCGATGTGTGCAGCAGTCCGAGCGCCTCGATCGCCGCGCCGCGCAAGGCCGGTGTGCGGTCGAGTTGCGTTGCGGCGACGAGCGCCGCCACGGCTCGTTCGTCGGCCGACTCGCCGAGGCCGAATGCTGCGCCGCTCGCGATGGTGTCGTGCCATGACTTCTCACTGAGGGCGGTCGTGAGGATCTCGAAGGCTTCGCGCGCGCGCACCTTACCGAGACTCGTTAGTGCTTCCGCAACGACGAAATACGAAGGGTCGTTGCGTAGCGAGCCGAGTGCGGTAACGACGGTCGGGTCGTCGCGGAACGTACTCAAAGCACGCGCTACCGCTCGGCGCACCTTCGGGTGCGCGTGCGCCGTAGTTGCAAGTAAGGCTTCCTTCGCCCACGGTTCGGTCTTCGTGCCCAGGGCCTTCGCGATCTCGCGAGAGACGCCCCAGAAGCTTTCGTTCTCCAGAGCCGATACGAGCGCCGAGCGGGCCACGCGCGAAGCGTCGTTTGCCAGTGCCCGCGCGGCTCTGGCGCGAGCGACGACATCCGGCTCGCATCGCAAGATTGCCGCGTGCATGTCCGTTCCGAGATCGTACGTTACGCTCGCAAGCACGTAAGCGCCCGGGTCGATGCGTACGAGTTCCGGCTCTATGGGACAAGCGAGCCGAAACGTTTCCCGATCGCGCTCGATGCTTAAGACGATCCGTGTTTCACCCGGCAGAGGAGCGTCGCCGGCATCGGATGCGACGGAAGAAGGCGCGGACCCTAAGAACCCGATCGTCAGATCGAATCGGTACGCCGGGCGCGCGGCGTCGATCGTCTGGGTCTGCTCGACGGACACGAATGCGGCGCCGCTACTCGAATCGTAACGATATTCCACGCGCAAGGCCGGATGGCCGGCTCGCGCGATCCACTGGTCGTAAAACTCGCGCGCGTTGTAGCCGGTTTCCGCATCGATGGCTCGCACGAGATCGAGCGTTTCTACCGAGCGCCCTGCATTATCGCGTACGTAACGAGCGATCGAGCGGCGAAAGCGATCCGCACCGAGGGCACCGCGTAGCATGTGGAGTACCGCCGAACCTTTTTGGTAGAGATGTCGGTCGAAGAGCTCGACCGGATCGCGGTATGTATTGCTCACGATCGAACGCGCATAGCGTTCATCGTGCTCGGTAAAATACTCGGCGACCTGACATGAAAGGTAATAGCAGTAATCGTCCCAGCCGAGCGTGGCTTCCCGGTAGACGGCTTCGCAATACGTGGCGAAGCCTTCATTGAGCCACGCGTGCGACCAGTCGCGCATCGTAAGGACGTTGCCGAACCACTGGTGCGCGAGTTCGTGCGATACGAGTGGATCGCTCGAGAAGTCGAGGTGCGCGCGAGCGTCGTGCAGCGTCGCGTCGGTTTGCGTCGTCGCCGTCGTGTTTTCCATTCCGCCGAAGGGAAAATCCGCGACCGCGATCTGAGAATAGCGTTCGTACGGATACGCGGTTCCGGCAAACGCTTCGAGCACGCGCATCATGTCCGGCGTTTTTCCGAAGCTGCGCTCGCCGTCCGCTTCTCTCCCCGGCGGAACGTAATAAAAGACGGGAACGCTCGCGCCACCTTGCGCGACCTCGCTGAAATCGCCCACGACGAGCGAGATGAGATACGTTGCGTGTGGTTGCTTAAGTTCGTACCGGAAGACCGTCGTATCGCTTACGTCGCGTCTATCGGTGAGCGTACCGTTCGAAAGTGCGAACGAACCGTGCGGGACGACGATGGTTGTTGAAGTCGTCTGCCGCACATCGGGATAATCGAAGCACGGTATCCAGTAGCGCGCGTCTTCATCCTGCGACTGTGTCCAGAGCTGAAGCGGCTTTTCGGGATTCGTAGCGTCCGGTCTCGTAAAATACACGCCACGTTGCGGATCGGTCACGCGATAACGGATGCTGAAGATCGACCGTTCTCCGGCTTGCAACGGCTGCGGAAAAGCGACGTCTAGCGTCGCGTTGCGCGTTCGGTAGACGAGCGGCACGCCTTCGGCGCCGTCGCTCGGCAAGAGACAAACCGCTTCGATCGCTAAATCGACGGCGTCGAGCGCGATCGCCGCGACCCCATCGTCGATAGCCTCGATCGTCGTCGTGCATGTCGCCCATAGCGAGCGCCCCGGCAGGTCGGGTGTCAAGTGAAGGTCGATATGCAGCGGCCGAACGGCCCGATGCGGCCCGTAACGCGGCCAGGCGTCCGGCAGCGCGAAATCGTTCGGTATGCCGCTCACGGTAGCCTCACGGCTTCGCGAGGCCGGATCGAAAGGGATGCACCTCCGGCGGCTTGCTGGGCAGCATTCGCTTCACCTTACGGGAACGGCGCTGTGGGCCGCATCCCGGAAACCCGCTATGTACGCGCCCGAGCCGCTATAGCGGAAGTCCGCGCTGCCCCGGCAGCTCGCGAGTCGCTATACTTTGAGCGCGACGACTCCAGGAGCGCGACTGCGGCGTATGCGTGCGACCTACGTTCATTCCGAGGGAAGACACTAAATCGGCATGGCAGAAGTTTAGGCGATGAGCTTCGCCGATCGGCCGCAATTGGTTTGGTGGCGTCGATCGCTGTTTCAAATTCATCTTTGGACCGGTGTCATTCTCGCTATCTACGTCGTCATTATCAGTCTCAGCGGCAGCGCCGTCGTCTTCGCGGATCGTATCGCGCACGACGACCCGCTCGCTCGCCCCGCGAAGGGGACGGCGCCTGCATTAGCGCTCGGATCGCTCGCCGGCATCGCGCACGAACGCGAGCCGGGCGCCGCCATCACCGAAGTCGAGACGGCGGACGTTCCCGATAACGGCATCTACCGTTTCGAGCTTTCGCGCCGGACCGGAGAAGCACGGTATATCACGATCGACCGATCCGGTTCCGTTCTCGCAGACGTTTCTGGAAGCGCGCCGCGCCATGCGCTCACCGATTTCTTTTTGCAACTGCACACGAGCCTGCTCGGCGGCCGCAGCGGTTCGCTCGTCAACGGAATCTTTGGCTGCGGCCTCGCGTTGCTCGCGTTCAGCGGAGTCGTGCTGTGGTGGCCGGGGCGCAAGAATTGGAAGCGAGCCCTCGTGATCAAAGCCGGGACGGGCACGAAGCGCTTGATGCTCGACATACACAGTACGCTCGGTTTTTGGAGTTCCGCGCTCGTCATCATGTTCGCATGCACGGGCGTGGCGCTCGTCTTTTACGCGCCTTGGACGGGCTTGGTCGCTCGCTTCTTTCCGATCACGACGGCGCCCGTCGCGGCTTCGAGCTGGAGTCCAAAGGAGCCGATGAGATCGCTCGACGATTTCGTGGGTGAAGCGAAAGCCCTCGAACCGGCACTGCAGTGGGATCTCGTCGAACTGCCGGCTTCGGCGGGAGACCACGTAACCGTGCGTTTGCGCGAAGCCGGCGTTCCGTTGCGGCTCGCCCGCCACGCGTTCGTATCGATCGACCCGCGCACGGGTGCGGTGTTACAAGATTGGCGCAGCGCCGATCGAAAGATCGGCGATCTTATCACGTGGTACGTGGTGGAGGGTCTGCACTACGGAGACTACGGAACGGCGCTGCAATCGCTGTGGGTCGTCGTCGGTCTTATTCCGGCCGTGCTCAGCATTACGAGCGTCGTACTCTGGTGGAACCGCCTCATGCGTTGGCGCTCGCGCCTCGTCAAACGACGCTCCGCTTCGGGAGTCGCTCTTTGAGTCGTCATAGAACCGCTGCGCTGCGGCGCGTTTGGAAAGGTTAGCCGTTATGAGCCGATCACTTGCCGTATGTCTCGCGTTCGTATTAGCGCTCGGCTTATCGACAAGGCCGTTGCTCGCACAGAATGCGAACGACCAAAGCGCGAGCGCGCAAATAACGGTGAACGTTACCGAATCTGGATCCGGCGCTCCGGTCGCGAACGCAACCGTGACGCTGCGTGGGCCGCGCACGTTGTCCGAGCGGACCAGTGGCGCCGGCGCCGCGACGCTCTCGACGTTGCCCGGCCTCTACGACGTCGTGGTTTCTTCGCCCGGTTACAATGAAACGACCGTAAGCGGCGACGCGGTCACGGCCGGCAGCACGAACACGATCGGCGTGGTGCTGGTACGGGTCACGTTCAACTCTTTACGAAGCATCGGCCACGTCTACGTGAGCGCGAACGGTAGTTTGAATACCTCTACCGCCTCGCTCAATTCGGTCAATAGCGGCACGTTGCTCGATCGCGGTCAGGTGCAGTTGCGTAACGCCCTCGACCAGATTCCCGGCGTCATCAACGGCGGCGGTTACGAGCTCAATAGCGCCGCACCCGGAGCGATCACATCGCCGCAGATACGCGGCGGCTTACCCTACGAAACGGAATCGCTAATCGACGGCCACCCGATCGCGCTCGCGTCCAGCGGGTCGTACGACGCGGCGTTCCTGACCGCGTACATGCTCGACAACATCGAAGTCGCCAAGGGGCCGGGAGTCTTCTCCGATACGATCACCGGAGCCGTTAACGGCACGGTCAATTACCGTACCCTGTCGCCGACGCACGCGCGGCAAGAATCGGTCGACGTCGGAACGGACAGTTACGGTGGCGAGCTATTTAACGCCCGCGCGACGGGCTCCGTCGGCAAGTTCGGCGACGCCTTCGATTACGCGTCGAGCGGCACGCCCGGCCCCCTGAATAACGCACCCGCGG
>CAXTIY010000093.1:0-10221 GCA_964244215.1 uncultured bacterium | reverse complement strand
GCTGGTGCGACGCGACGATGTCCCGTATTTGCGAACGGCTCATCGTCTCCCGGTTGTTATCTGCGGCGCGTTGCTGGATCTCGCTCGGCCGCTCGCCCACGTCGACCGTTACCGCCGGATCTTGTCGCGACTCCGTCGATCCGTCGGTTGCGAAGTGGTATTCCGTCGCGTTTTCAAACGTCCAGGTCGGGGGCCGGTAATGCCCGCGGTCGCTGAAGAGAATGCCCGTCGGATGGTGGTTCGCGGCATACGTAATGATCGAAACGTTGAGCAGCGCTTGCGTTTTCGGATCGAACCCGCGGAAATACGTCACCTGTTGCCCGCCGCCGGGCAGATCCGTAATGACCGTATGACTGCCGCCGGTAAACGCGCCGACGTGGCGGATCGCGTCGTCGCGCAGAAAAACCGCTTGATCGTTAGCGAAAGGTACGACGCCCTCTTGCAACGCGTACGCGAAGAGCGAGACGCAAAATCCGACGACGAGCAGAGGCGCGACCGAACGCGAAAGCCCGATTCCCGCCGCCTTGAGCGCGGTCAGTTCGCTCTCGCCCGAGAGCCGCTGCAGCGTCGTGAGCGTGCCGAAGAGCATCGCCATCGGCACGACGGTGACGACGATCTGCGGCATCTGCCACAGAAAATAGGCAAGCGCGATACCGAGCGGTGCGTGCTGTTCGCCGACGAGCCGGCTTATCGCGAGGATGTTCGCGGCCGCGAAGATCAGCGTAAACGCCGAGAGCCCGAACGAGAACGGCCCGGCGAGTTCGGAAACCATATACCGATCGAGAATCGTCGGATGAACGAGCGCCGAGACCGAGTCACGCAAGCGCACGCCGGCGCTCGGCCGGTGCGGCACGTCGACCTGCACCTAGCGGGCGACCCCGGGCGACGTCACGGCGGTTCGGCGAAGCCGAATCACTGCCGAATCACTATAGTCGAAGTTCCTTACCGAAGTAGACCGAACGCGCGAGTTCCGAATTGAGGACGTGTTCGGCATCGCCCTCGGCGATGATCTTGCCGTTATTGAGGATGTACGAGCGATCGACGATCGCGAGGGTCTCGCGCACTTGGTGATCGGTAATGAGCACGCCGAGCCCGCGCTCCCGCAATTGCCGTATCATCAATTGAATATCGGCGACCGCGATCGGATCGATTCCCGTAAACGGTTCGTCGAGTAAGAGAAACGCCGGTTCCGTCGCGATCGCGCGCGCGATCTCGACGCGTCGCCGCTCGCCGCCCGAAAGCGAATCGCCGCGCGCATCGACGAACCGCGCGAGCCCGAACTCATCGAGCAACACCGGAAGCCGCCGATCTTGCTCTTTACGCGAGATACCGTTCATCTCCCAAATGAGCCGGATGTTGTCGCCGACGGAGGGCTTACGAAAAATCGAATTTTCTTGGGCGAGATAACCGATGCCCAGGCGCGAGCGGCGATACATCGGCGAACCCGTGAGATCGATGAGTTCGCCCTCGCGTTCGAGCGCCACGCGGCCGGAATCCGCTTTGACCAAGCCCACGACCATGTAGAACGTCGTCGTCTTGCCCGCGCCGTTGGCGCCCAGCAGGCCGACGATTTCGCCCGTATCGACGTGCGCGCTAACGTCGTCGACGACCGTACGGGGTCCGTAGCGTTTGACGAGGTGCTCTAAGACGATGCGGCGCCCGCGGCCCTCGGCGATCACCGTGCTCCCGTCACGTCGAGCCGGCCGTCACGCAAATTCCAAACGAGCGTACTGCCTTCCAGCCGCTCGCCTTGGGGCGTCGTGACCACGACGTTACCGTCGCCGTAAAGCGTTTCCGTCGCATCGTTATAGCGCATCGTGTCGCTCGCGAGCGTCTTGCCGTCTTCGGTCCGCGCGTGAACACCGCCACTCATGTTCACGGTCTTGTCCTTCTCAACGAGCGTTCCCGCCGGGGCATCGGCAACGATCCGGCTGCCGTCCTTCGCGTAGAACGTTACGTGCGGACGAACGAAGTCGCTGCGCCCGGTATTATCTCCGAAATACTGACCCGTCTCCGAATCCGCCCGCAAGACGTAGACCTTGCGGTTGTCCTTCTGCTTCGTCAGATAGATGTAGTGCGAACCGACCTTCTTCGAGCGCAGCGTTACGGGGACGATGGTCGGGGTCGGTGCGGGCGTGGGCGTGGGCGCAAATGAGGTGACACTCGCCGAGGCAGTCGGGCCCGGAGCATCCGTTTTCGCGGCGGCACAGCCGGCGGCGAGCGCGCATGCCAGGGCGGCACCCGTCGCCCGGGCCATCGCCCGAGTCACGAGGCGGCCGGCAGTTCGGCCGGGCTCGCACTCGCGCTCGCCAGGGCCAGCGCCGTATAAGGGATCCATACGAAGCACATTTGCACGATTCCGATCGTATCGAATACTCCTTGAACGAGAACCGCCACTAAAGCGGCGCATACGCCGAGCACGAAGCGCCGCTCGCGGGCAGACCGCACGCGCAGCCGTGCGCGTATCGCCCTCACGAACGTAACCCAACCAAAACAGAACGCCGCGAGACCGACCACGCCGGTCTCGCCCGCGAGCGAGAGATAGGCGTCGTGCGGATGGAGCGCCCCGAAGGTTCCCGGCGGATCGCCGTCCGGCGCGCGGATGGCGGGATACACGCGCCAATACGCCATGGGCCCGGCCCCCGTGAGCGGAAAAAGCGTCGCCACGCGCAGTCCGGCCTGCCAGAAGCGGAGTCGCACGAATTGATCCGCGGGATTGTGCGCGAGCGCCGGCCGCGAGACGGCGAGCGCGAGCGCGATAAGGGCGACGAGCGCGAGCGCACCACTCGTGCGGCGCGCTCCGAGGACGAAGGCGTAAAAGATCGCGGCGACGGCCGCACCGAGCAAACCGGCGAGCGACAGCGTCGCGGCGAGCGCGCACGCGGCCGACACGGTCCCGGCGGCCGCGAGAACTCGCAGCGGCCCGCGAGCGCCGAGGGTCGTTCCGAGCGCGACGAAGCCGAACGCGAGTGCGAAAGCCGCGAATTGGTTTGCGGTTACGAAGAAGCCCGCCGCACGCCCATGATTGAGCACCCACAAGAGCGCCGGCCGATGCAGCGCGTCCATAACGAGCCCGCAAAGGCTCGCGATCGTCCCCGCCAGCAAATACGGAACGAGCACGGCCCGAGCGACGGGCGGCGCACCGTACGCGCGCACGAGTGCGAGATGGAAGAAACCGGCGAGCACCATCATGCCGGTCACTTGCAGGCCGGAGGCGGGATCGAGGCCGAGCAGGCTCGAGAGCAGGGCCGAACCGATCCAAGCTCCGAGCAGCGCGTGCGAGGGCGAACGGCCGAACAGCGCACGTTCCCGAGCGAGGTTCGCTCCGAGCACGAGCGCCGCGAGAGCGAGCAAACCGACGAGGCCGGCGGCCACGGCCCGGCTTGCGAAAACGTAACCCACGGGCGGCGTCGGCGAAAGCGCCGCGAACGACGTGTAAAACGCAACGATCGTAAAGAACGACCCGAGTGCGAACGCGACGATTTTCACTGCGGCCGCACGGCCGATAGAATCGCACGGGCGATTGCGACGGCTCCGCCGGCGGCACCCATACGCTCGCGGCCGGCGCGGGCCATCGACGAAGAACGGCTCGGAACCGAAAGCAGCGCGTCGATGGCGGCAGCGGCGTTCGAGGGCTCGGGCGGCACGAGCAGCAACGCGTCGCCCAAGAGCCGGCGCTGCCGCATGCGGTACCAGTCGCCTCCGGGCGCCGGGCCGCCGAGCGCGACCACGGGCAAGCCGAAGGCGGCGGCCTGCTCGTTCGCCGTCCCCGCTTGGCCGACCACGGTGACGCTCGCCCGCAGCAGCGCGCCGTACGAACCGCGCCAGGCGACGAGTCGCGCGGCCGCCGCACGCGCTTCGAAAGCGGCTGCGCCCGGCCCGCGCGCCGAGATCTGCCAGCCGTCGGCCGCGAGATCGCGCGCGAAGCGCTCGGCATCGAGGGCGGGCGCGACGGAGAGCAGGGCACCGAGTCCCGGCCGCAAGGCCGCGACCGCCCGTGCGACGCGCGCGAGTCGCAGCCCGTCGCCGTACGCGGGTTCTCGGCTGCCCGGCAAGAGCGCGAGCCAGTCGCCTGGCAAAGCGGCAGGCGCGTCGTCGATGAGATCGACGATCACGTTCCCGGGGGCTTCGGCCGGAACGCCCTCCATGCGAAGCGCGAGCGCCGTCGGCTCGTCGCGCACGAAGATGCGTCGCGCGCGGCGTAAAAGCGCGCGTTCGAACGGCCCGTAAGGCGCCACGTAGACGCTCTTCGCGGTCCCGACAAAGAGCGTCGGCCGGCGCGCGAGCAGCGAAAGCCCGAGCGCGTAAACGTCGCCGACGGCCACGACCGCAGCGTACGCGTGTCGAGCGTTCCAAAGGAAGCGGCACTGCGCGCCCAGGAGCGGCACGAAGCCCGCTCCCAGGTCCCCCGCGAACGCGCGGACGTTCCCCATCGCGACGAGCCCGCCGCTCGGCATCGCTTTGCGCGGGCCGACGAGCGCGGGGCCGCCCGCAATCGCAACCGCACCCGTACCGTCACCGACGAGCGGCATGAGGTCGAGTTCGAGGGGCTCGTGCGACGCTTCGCGCAGTGCGAAGGCGATGCGCGCCGCGATCGCGTTCTCACCGTGACCGTTCGCTACGAAGAGTATCCGCCGCACGCGCCCTAGGCCCCAGTCGGGCTTTGCCGGGCTCGCGCCCCCGACGCATCCGGGTCCATCTAGGCCGCGTACAGTAACGGCAAGAGAGCGAAGCGCGCGATGTGCGCGCGACCGTCCGGACCCGGTTCCAATTCCGTGCGCGAGACGAGCCTGCCGTACGGGCCCGCGTGAACGATGGGAACGCCTCCGGCATACTCGGGAGCGTGCAACGTATCGTGACTGTGCCCGCCGAGAATGAGATCGAGGCGCGGCACGGCGAGCGCGAGTTCGCGATCGACGCGCAAACCCAGATGCGAGAGCACGACGAGCGTCGTGCCGTCCGGCGTCGTCTCGGCATACCGGCGCGCGACCGCCGTCGGATCGAGGAAACGCCAGCCGAAGGCGCGTTCCCACGCACTGCCCTCCGGATACTGGACGACGAGCAGCGAGATGATCCGCAGTTTCCAACCGTCGCGTTCCATATGCAGTTCGCGTGCGAACGGCAGCGGCCGTTCGCGCACGTCCACGAGATTGGAGCATAGGAGCGGATACGACATCTTACGCGCGCGCGCCGCGACGAGCGAAAATAGATAGTGGAATTCGCGATTGCCGATGCCTTGCGCGTCGTAACCGGCCGCGCCGAGTTCGGCAATCATCGGTTCGCGACCGTAGTACGTCGTTTGACTGCCGCGCAAAGAGTCGCCGCAATCGAACAGCAGGCCGGGCTCGGCCGCGCGCAAGGCTCGGAGTCGTGGCGCGAAACCGCGATGGTCGTGCAGGTCGGAGGTGTGGTAGATACGCAGCGGCGTCATGCACCGCTCGCTAAGGCTACGGCGAAGGCCGCACACCGGCGTAAGGCGTCCGCATCGCCGAGCGCCGCACGCACGGCGCGCATGCCTTCGATCTGCGGGGCGGCATCCGTCAGCAACGCTTCGAGCGCGCTTGCGAGGCGCTCGGGCGTCGCGAGCTGTTGCAGACATTCGGGGACGATCTCTCGCCCGAGCAAGATGTTCGGCAGCGTTACGAACGGATGCGCGCGGAGCCAGACGCGCCGCGCGAGCTCTTCTTGCGCGCGCGCGACGATATAGAGCGCGACCGTCGGCACTTCGCGCAGCGTCGCCTCGAGTACGGCCGTTCCCGAGGCGATCCAGGCGGCATCGGCTTCGTCGAACGCGGCCCGCGCGCCGCGTACGATCCGCATTGCGATATCGCCGCGCGCGAGTCCGCGCTCGATCGCTCGCTCCGATTCGCCGTCCGCGGCGCTGATGACGAAGCGCACGGAGGGGCGGCGCGCCCGCAAAAGCGCGCATGCCCCAAGGAGCGGCGGCAAATGGCGTTCGATTTCGCCGCGCCGGCTGCCGGGGAGCAGCGCGACGAGCCCGCCATCCGCGGGTGCCGGCGGTCGCGCGGGCCGCGGCGGAACGAGCGATGCGAGCGGATGCCCGAACCACGCGACGCCGAGTCCGAGCGCGGTGTAGAAATCGCGCTGATGCGCGAACGCCGTAAGCGGTACCGTCGTGCGCGCGACGGCCGCCGCTTGCGTGGGCCGGTCGAGCCATGCGCCCGGCGGGAAATAGTATAAGACGGGGCCGGCGTACCCGATCGCGCGCAGCGTTTTCGCAAAGCGTAAATTGTACGCACCGAAATCGACGAGCACGATGAGATCCCACGGGGCCGCGCGCATCCACGCGGCGTGGCGCAGCATATTGAGCAGCAGCGGGGGAATGCGGCGCAGCGCTTCGATCGGACCGAGGCTCGCCCAACCGGTCGTGCGCGTCGTCAGCGCGAACCCGGCCGCGAGCATCCGTTCACCGCCGATGCCCGCGAACGTCGCCTCCGGCACGAACTCGCGCATCGCATCCGCGAGCGTCGCGGCGAGCATGTCGCCCGAAGCCTCACCCGTCGCGAAAAAGATCCGCATCGCTACCGCGCGAGAAGGCGATGCCGCGCCAGCGCATCATTTAAGATGCCGCGCCAGCGCATCATTTAACGATGCCGCGCTCCGTCGGCGCCTCGACGAACGCCAGGAGATGCCGGCCTTGCTCGCTTACGACGACGTCGCGCATCGCTTCGATCGCTTGCGAAATGTTATTGCCGGAACGGTACAAGATGCGATAACACTCTTTGAGCTCGGCGGAAATTTCAGGCGTGAATTCGGCCCGTTGCAGGCCGACCTTATTGAGACCGTGGGGCTCGGCGGGATTGCCCGCTACGAGAAAATACGGTGGCACGTCGCGCGTGATGCGCGAGATACCGCCGACCATCGCGTGCGTGCCGATACGAACGAATTGATGGACGCCCGTTTGGCCGCCGACCGTCGCGTAATCTTCGATCAGCACGTGCCCCGCGAGTTGGGCGGTGGAAGACATCGTCACGTGATTACCGATGCGGCAATTGTGCGCGATATGGACGTAAGCGAGTAGCAGCGTGTCGTCGCCGACCGACGTGAGTTCGCCCTCGCCCGTCGCACGATGAACCGAGACGAACTCGCGCAAAACCGTCCGGTTCCCGATCGTCGTGTACGAGCGCTCGCCGTGCGATTTGCGATCCTGCGACGGCGCGCCGATCGAACAGAACGGATAGATGTCCGTATCCTCGCCGATCGTCGTCACGCCGTTTACGACGACGTGCGATAGCAGTCGAGAACGCGAACCGATCGTAACGTTCTCTCCGACCACACAGAAGGGGCCGACTTCGGCCCCTTCGCCGATAATGGCCGTCGGGTGAACTACCGCGCTCGGATGGATCAACGCAGGCTCATTGGTGAAGCACCGAAGCATCGCCGCTGAAATCGGCGATACTCGAAACCGAGAACATCAATTCCGCCGCGCACGCGAGTTTACCGCCGACCTTCGCTTCCGCCGCGACCCAGCCCATATTCGAGCGCGTGCGCATGAGCGTCGCTTCCATATCGAGCCGGTCGCCCGGCACCACCGGCCGCCGGAACTTCGCTTTGTTGATGCCGGTGAGAAAGGCGATTCTGCGGCGAAAGTCGTCCGGCCCGAGGATGATCGTACCGCCGAGTTGCGCGAGTGCTTCGATCATATAGACGCCCGGCATCAGCGGATAGCCCGGAAAATGGCCTTGGAAAAAGTGCTCGTTCATCGAGAGATTTTTGTAGCCGGTCGCATGCTTCTGTCGTTCGAAGTGCGTGATGCGGTCGACGAGCAACATCGGATAACGGTGCGGAAGCACCGTCATGAGTTCTAAGATGTCCATGGCGTCGCGCGTCGCAGGGGGCACGTTCAACTCCCGAAGGTGGCGAGGTGCGGCACGAAAGCCGAATGCAACGCCGCAACGGCTTGCGCGTGTAGACGATGTCCGCTCTTGATCGAAACGACGTCGCACTGCGGCCACCCGCCGAGCAGCGCGAAATCGCCGATAAGATCGAGCACCTTGTGGCGCACGACTTCGTTCGGCCAACGCAGCGGCGTCAGCGGCCCTTCCGGCGCGAAGACGAGCGCGTTATCGAGCGAGCCGCCGCGCGCGAGCCCGGCAGCGAGTAACGCTTCTACTTCGTGCAGGTAGCCGAACGTGCGCGCCTGCGCGATCTCGGATGCGTAATAGCTCGGCTCGATCGTCGCGTCGATAAACTGCGCGCCGACCGGCGGCGCGAAGTCGACGGCGAAACGAATCCGGAACGCGTCCGCGGGCGCGACTGCGAGCACCGCGTCGCCGTCGCGAAAGATCATCGGCCGGTCGACGACGACGAGCGTGCGCGGCACGTGCTGCGCCACGAGGCCGATATCCGAGATCGCCGCGACGAACACGCCGGCGCTACCGTCGAGCACGGGAATCTCGGGGCCTTGCACCTCGATTAAGGCGTTATCGACCCCCATCGCAAATAGCGCGGATAAGAGGTGCTCGACGGTCGAGACGGTCGCGGCACCCGAACCGACGACGGTCGCGCGGCGCGTTTCGAACACGCACTCGGGCAGAGCCGGAAAGGTAACGCCCGAGTCCATGAGCCGGAAGCGAAGCCCGCTGCCCGCCGCTTGAGGCACCACGCGCACGCGCGACTGGCTTCCCGTATGCAATCCGACGCCCGTGAATTCGAGCGCATCGCGCAGCGTGTGCTGATCGTGCACTATTGCTCCAAAGCTTTCACACGCTCGTAGAGCTTTTCGAGGTTGCGAATTCTGACCTGCTGCTTTAATTCGTCCCGGTGGTCTTGAGCGGGCGCTCCACTAATCGTCGAATCGTCGGGAAACTCGCGCCACACCATCGTATTGCCCGCGACGCGTACGCGCGAGCCGACGCGCGTATGTCCGTTAACGGCGCTCATGCCGCCGACGACCGTGTAATCGCCGACCTCGCACGAGCCCGCGAAAGCCGAGAGCGCGGCGAAGCCGCAATTTTTCCCGATCCGCACGTTGTGTCCGATTTGCACGAGATTGTCGATCTTCGTGCCGGCGCCGATCGTGGTCGAGCCCGTTTGCGCGCGATCGACGCACGTGTTCGCGCCGATCTCGACGTCGTCGCCGAGCACCACGTTGCCGATCTGCGGTATCTTCACGAAACGGCCGTCGATGAACGCGTAGCCGAAGCCGTCGGAGCCGACCACCGCCCCCGCCTGTAGCACCACCCGGTCGCCCGCGACGCAACCCTCGAGCAGCATCGCGCGCGGATGCAACGTTCCGCGCCGGCCCAGCTGCGCGTTCTCGCCTACGATCGCGCCCGCAAGCAACACGCTCTCCGCACCGACCTTCGCGCCCGCACCGACGACCACGAGCGGCCCGATGAAAACGTCGGGGCCGACGGTGGCAGTCGGATCGACGATCGCCGAGGCGTCGCGGAACGGCCCGCGCGGGCGCGGCGGCTCGAGATCGGCGAGCAGGGTCGCGAGGCCGAGGCGCGCGGACGCCACGACGACGAGCGGTTTACGCACCTCGCCGACGGCATCCGCGAGCGCCGCCTCGGTCAACACCGCGGCCGCGCGCGACCCGACCGCCCGCCGCAAATAACGCTCGTCCGTTGCGAATGTGAGCGACGAGGCATCGACGTCGTCGATCGCGGCGATTCGCTCGATCGCGAGCGTCTCGTCGCCGCGTACCGTTCCGCCGAGCCGGGCCGCAATCTCGGCGAGCGTCATACGCTTACGATTTTTGCGGCGCCGCTTCGACGATTCGCAAGATCTTTTCGACGTCGGGCGTGATATCGATGCCGCCGTACCCGACGAATTGCCGCGTGACGACGAGTTTGAGATGCTTGTCGCTTGCGACTTGCTCCGCCGCGCTACGGACGTCGCCCGTCACTTCGTTTTGCATATCGACATAGCGCACGCGCAGCAGTTGGAGATCGTGCTGTTTCTCTTGCGGCGAGGTGCGCGCGCTATTGATCGCCTGCGTGTCGGAGGCGAGTTGATTGCTGTAATTGATATACTTCGGCCAATTCGCTTGGATGCGAGCCATGTCGATCGTCGCGATGCTCGAAGACTGTTGCGACGCGCAGCCCGCAAGAGAGAGCGCGGCGGCGCAAACCGCAAGTAAAATTTTCACTCGTGTAGACTCTCGATATCCTTCTCTGCATCGGCCGTCAAATCGACGCCGCCGGCGGGGGCCACGGCGTCGCTCACGACGACGCCGATGCCGCGTTTCGCGGC
>CAXTIY010000092.1:0-10242 GCA_964244215.1 uncultured bacterium | reverse complement strand
AAAAGGTTCGCTTCCGGCGCGTCTTGCCGCGCGACCTCGGGTCGCTGCGCCGGACTCTCGCGCTATTCGCTCCGCTGTGCGCCGCGTTACCGCCGCTACTCGTGCCCTATGCGGAGCGCATCGGCGACCATGCGGAACTCTTGGCAACGCTCGAGTCGACGCTGTGCGATGAATTGCCGGCGTCGCTCGTCGATGGCGGCGTTATTCGTGCGGATGCGTCGAGCGAAGTTGCCGAGTGCCTCGACTTACGCACGAACGCGCGCGAACGCATCGCGGCACTCGAAGACCGGGAGCGCGTGCGCACCGGCATCAAAGGGCTCAAGGTAAAGTACGCGAGTGCCTTCGGGTACGCGATCGAAGTGACGAAATCGAATCTCGCCATGGTGCCGGCGGACTACGTACGCAAGCAAACGTTGACGAACGGCGAGCGCTTCGTCATTCCCGAACTCAAAGAACTCGAAGTGGCTATCTCGAGCGCGCAAACACGGCAGTTGCGTATCGAAGAGACGCTGTACGGCAATCTCGTCGAGACCGTCGCGGAGCGAGTTGAGGCGTTACTCGCCGCCGCAGACGCCCTCGCCGAACTCGACGTGGCCGCTTCGCTCGCGCAAACGGCGAGCGAACGCGGGTATGTGCGGCCGGAGTTCGCGCCGGAGAGTACGCTCGACGTGGTCGACGGACGCCATCCCGTTATGGAAGCGGTCGCACGCGACGCATTCGTGCCGAACGACCTGCATCTCGCCGAATCGAAGGCGCGCTTTATTTTGTTGACGGGGCCCAACATGGGCGGCAAATCGACGTATTTGCGCCAAGCGGCACTGCTCGTCGTGCTCGCGCAGATCGGTTCGTTCGTGCCGGCGCGTTCGATGCGCCTGGGCGTGGTGGATCGCATCTTCACGCGTATCGGCGCGGGCGACGATCTCGCGTCGGGCCAATCGACCTTCTATGTGGAAATGGCCGAAGCGTCGAACATCTTGCGTTGTTGTACGCGCCGCAGCCTCTTGCTCGTCGACGAAGTCGGCCGCGGTACGGGCACGATCGACGGGCTCGCGATCGCCCAAGCGATTTGCGAATATTTGCTCGGACTCGAGGCGCAAGCGCCGATGACCCTGTTTGCGACGCATTATCACGAACTCGTCGCGCTCTCGGAACGTTGGCCGCTCGTTGCGAATTTCCACGTTACGGCGGTCGAGAACACGGCGCGCTCCGGAGCGCCCGTATTTTCGCATCGCGTCTTACCGGGGAGTACGTCGCGTTCGTTCGGTATCGAAGTTGCGAAGATGGCCGGGTTACCGGCCGGCGTCATCGCGCGCGCACGCGAGATTGCGGCGGTGCTGGGCGACCGTCCGACGCTCGAAGGGCAAGTGCCGCTGCGTTCCCGTCTGGCCGCGCCGAGCGGGCGCGAAGAGACGCAACTCGGGCTCGGTTTTTAAGCTATAAACGTAGCGCGATACCGGCGGCGAATTTATGCGAGGCTGCGCTCGAGTCGGTAATCTGCCGAACCGGAACCGCGTTTCCCGTAGCGCCGGGACCGTAGACGAAGATCGTGCCGGCGACGCTCGAAACGTAGAGAAAACCCGCATCGTCCACCGCCAAGACGTTTACCGCGAAGGCCGATTGCGGAAGGTCTGCGCTCGAACCGACGATGGTACGGCTCGGGGCGACGTTACCGTTCGCGCCATCGGTAAAGACGTTAACGAACGCGGGGTTGCCGAGCGAGCGGCTAAAGACGTAGAGGTCGCCCGAGATCGGAGCGACGGCGAGCGCAATCGATGCGCCAGGCCCGATGCCCATCTCGTTTCCTTCAATCGTTCGCGCGACGGTAAAAGACGCGGTAGCGGGATTCGAGATGACGTCGATGCGCATGGCGCCCGTCAGCGCGTCCGGGCCTGCGGCGATCAGGTTACCATGTGTGTCCACCGCGAGCGCGCCGATCGCGCTTAGGTTCGCGTCGCAATTGCTGAACGTGGCGCTCGTGGAGGCGCTCGGAACGACGAACCAGCAATCGTCCGTCTGATAGTTTTCTCCGGCCACGACGTAGTCCGTGACGTTCGAATCGACGGCGAGGGCCACGGCATCGGGGCTCAAGCCCACGAGCCGCCGTGGCACGGCGTTTCCGTTCGCGTCCGGCGCGTCGATGGTGAGCACGCGAGCGTCGTTCGACTGGAAGGATAGCGCGTGAAGGAGGCCGTTCGCGCTGATCGCGATGTTGCCGTACGGCAAGTTGTCGGAAACGTTGGTCTGCGGTCCGGCAATGACGGCGCAAGGCGTCGTTTCGCCGCTCGCATCCAACGGGTAACCGCGTATCTCACCGTAGCGGCGAACGAAGATGGCGCGGTTAGGGCATTCGGGTAGCTCGTCGAGCGCACGTTTTTTCATCGTTTGGCCCGGCGCTCTCGCCGTGGTATCGACGCTTTGCGGAAGCGCTCCGTCCGTGGCCGCGTTACGAAGCGTTCCGGAGCACGCAGATAGGAAAATGGCCAGCGCTATAGCGATGCACGATATGCCGGAACGCATGAGCCCGCCTTCCCACGGTATTTGTGGCCTTCAAGATATCACTCAATCGTATTCTGGTAAAGTAAATGCGGATCTCACCGCGTATGTCGTGCTCCGTACGTCGTCCAAGCGACTTCACATCGAGGAGAATGCTTGAATCGCCTCATGCCTGCCGGTTTGGCACTCGCGCTATTACTTGCGCTTAGTTTCACGGTGGTTGCAGCATCGAATGCAACACTCATACCCGACGGCCGTGCGATCTCGCCCGCAGGCTTCACGGTACCGGTCGAGGGCTTCGCCTCGCAGTGCGTTCTTTCGCCCGACGGTAAGTGGCTCGCCGTGCTCACGCTCGACCGCGGCGCGATCGATCTGATCGGCACGCGCGATTCGATTCTCGCGGATCGCTTCGTCGTGGCGAATGCGACGGGTATCGCTTGGACGACGGACGGGCTCTTCGTATCCGGCGGCTACACGGGCGAGATCGCGCGCTTCACCTATAACGAAAAGGCTTCGCAGTCGGCGCCCGCCCTCGTGAAACGAACGCCGCTCGACCTCGGCCCCGGTCTATTAAACGGCATCGCGGAAGATCCGAAGACGCACCGCATCTTCGTCGCGCGCACGGCCGCGCAAGAAATCGTCGTTCTCGATGATTCGGGGGCCCTCAGCGGACGTTATCCGACGAGCGGTCAGCCGTTCGACGTCGGAATCGCAGGCAGCGGATTCGTCTCGACGCTCTATAACGGCGACCACGTCGATGCGTGGCCGCATGGAAGCGCTCGCATCAGCGTGGCGACGGGCCCCCATCCCACGCGCTTGCTCGTGGCCGCCGGGCGCGTCTTCGTCGCAAATGCCGATGGCCACGAAGTTGTCGAGCTCGATCCGGCTGATTTTCACGTTAAAAAGCGCTTCGATCTAGCCGCTCAAACGTCGCAGCCGCCCGGCCAAACGCCGTCCGGCATGGCGCTCTCGGCAGACGGCACGACGCTATTCGTCGCGGAGTCCGGCTTCAACGACGTCGCCGCCCTCGATCTCTCATCAGGACACGTTGCCGGGCGCATACCGACCGGTTGGTATCCGACCGACGTCGCTTTTCTCGCCCGCTCGACCGTGGGAAAGAAAGACGATCGTATCAGGCCTCAACTCTGGATCGCGAGCGCGAAAGGTTCGGGTTCGCAACCGGATCCCGGAGGCGAATGGAACGGAACGTACACCGGCATCGTGCAGCATCTCGTAGCCGACCCGGCCTACTTCGCCGCCTGGAGCGGAGCGGTCGCCGCGAACGATCGATTCGCAATCGGCTCGCCCGAAGCCGGCCTGCCGCCGATCGAACACATCGTGTTCATCGTTAAGGAGAACAAGCACTTCGACGAAGAATTCTCGGACGTGCCGGGTGCGAACGTCGATTCGAAGCTGCTGCTCTACGGCCGGAAATACACACCGAACGCGCATGCGCTTGCCGAGCGCTACACGCTCTTCGATAATTTCATGTCGGACGGAGAGGCGAGTATCTACGGGCATGCGTGGACGACGCAGGCGATGGCGAACGATTATCACGAGCGCAACGCGCGCAGCCGTAACGATCTGCCGAGCGCCGCGCCCTTCGTCGCCTGGTCCATCTGGCCGTGGTCGACGAGCGGTGAAGATACGTTAACCCAGGCGCAAATGGACTTCGATTGGTTCAAAGACTTGAGCGCGCTTTCCAGAGGCCCGCGAATCAACGTCAGCGGCACGTTCGGTCCACGCGGAGAGCTCATCGACGAGCTCGCACGGCACAAGGTATCGTTTCGCGTGTACGGGGAGCAAATGACCATGCTGCGGAGCGGAGCAATCGCG
Organism: uncultured bacterium; assembly: GCA_964244215.1. GTDB lineage: Bacteria > Vulcanimicrobiota > Vulcanimicrobiia > Vulcanimicrobiales > Vulcanimicrobiaceae > CAXTIY01. Next base: position 5,913 of record CAXTIY010000092.1, on the reverse strand, counting down.
CCGGGCCTTGCGGCGCATGCGGCGCGCGCGTATCCCGGGGCGCACATCGACTTCGGCGTGAGCGACTCCGTTCGCGCACAGGTCTTCGTCGACGACGTCGCGGCGCACGGCCTCGCAGCATACTCGTATCTGACGCTGCCGACCGATCACACGGCCGGCTCCACGCCGGGGCTTCTCACGCCGGCGTCGTTCGTCGCGAGCAACGATACGGCGCTCGGAACGATCGTCGCCGCTCTTTCGAAGCGACCCGATTGGAAATCGACGGTCGTCTTCGTAACGTTCGACGACGCGCAAGGCACGGGCGATCACGTCGACGATCACCGCATGCCGGCGTTTGCCGTCGGCCCCTACGTTCGTCGCGGTTACATCGACGGCACGCGCTACGCGCTACCTTCGGTGCTGCGCACGGTCGAAGTATTGTTCGGTTTGAATCCGCTCAATATTTACGACGCGGCGGCCACGCCTATGTTCGACGCCTTCGCGACGCAGGCGGACGTCTCGGCGTACGCGGCGCTGCCCGCTAACGTTCCGATCGTCGCGAACCCCGGTATCTTGGATCCGAAAGCCGCTTCGTTCGAACTCGACGGACCGGCCTCGGAGCTTATTCCCGCGCAAGAGTGGGCCTCGATTCGCGGCGCCGCATCGCTTGCCGCTCACGAAGCGTATCTTCAGCACCTCGGGTCGCCGATGCTGGCACGGTCGGAGACGGGCGTCGATCCGTAAGACGCGTTCATGTTCGATTCATTTGCTGCTGTTACGCTCTATCGATATGCCGCTGCTACCCATAGCCCCGCCCACGCCCGTTCCGCTAACGGGGGGGTTCGATTATGTAACCGTCGATGCGACGCATCGACGCGTTTACGCGGCCCATACGGGCGCGGCTTCGCTCTTGATCGTCGACGCCGACAGCGGCGCGATCGTCCGGCAGATCAAGGTCGGGCCGATGCACGGCGTCGCATACAGCGCCGACGGCACGAAAGTCTACACCGGTAACGGCGACGATAAAACCGTTTCCGAAATCGACCCGAGCACGTTCGCGGTTTTACGCACGGTTTCGGTTCCCGGTCCCGTCGATGCGATCGCTTTCGACGAATCGAACGGGCACATTTATGCCGACGAAGACGACGGCACGCAAATTTTCGTCATCGATGCGAAAACGATGAAACAAATCGGCACCGTCGCACTGCCCGGGCACAAACCGGAATATCTCGCCGTGGATCCGGCTACGCACGCCGTTTATCAAAACATCGCCGATAAATCGGAAGTTGCGATCGTCGATCCTGAGAAGCTCGCCGTTTCCGGCACGATCCAAACGCCCGAACTGACGGGTAATCACCCGCTGCAGTACGATGCCGGCATTAAAGAGCTCGTCGTCGGTGGAGCGAACGGCGTGCTCAGCGTGTACGATGCCTCGGGGAAAAAGAAGTTCGAAACGAAGATGCCGACGCACGTCGATCAATGCGACCTCGATCATGGGACGCACATGCTGATTTGCGCGGGCGGCACCGGACTCTCACTCTTTTCGCTTTCTGCAGATGCCGCGCCGAAACTCGTCGGCACGTACAGCGGGAAGTACCGCGTGCATACGGTCGCGTTCGACGGAAAGACGCATGACGCGTGGGCCGTCATGGTCGATGAAGCCGGCAACAACCGCGCTTTCATCCAACGCTTTTCGACCGACTAGCCGCTGACGGGAAACGCCATGCTCACTTGGGCGCCGCGCGGCGCCCAATTTTCGATTCGTATCATGCCGCCCGAGCGCCGGACGATTTCGCTCGCGATTGCGAGTCCGAGCCCCGAACCGCTGCGGCCGCGAGCCGCATCGTCGCGCCAGAATCGATCGAGGGCGTGTTCGAGCGCCTGCTCGCTGAAGCCCGGTCCTTCGTCGCGAACATAGAGGGTTACGCGGTCGCCCTCGCGCCCGACGGCGACGTGTATGACGCTCCCGTCCGGCGTGTATTTTACCGCGTTGTGCAGCGTCGCCAGCACCGCGCGTTGCAGCAGTTCCGCGTCGCCCTCCACCTCGCAGCCGTTCGCGAAGCTCGTTTCGAACGATACGTTTTTCGCGCGCGCGAACGTCGCGATCGCCTCGATGGAGTCGCGTGCGACGTCTACCGGATCGAGCGGCCGCATGACGAGCGCGCCGTCGTCGCTGCGCGCGGCGGTCAGTAGGGTGTCGATCAGCCGATCGAGTTCGTCGGCGTCTTCGGCAACCGCCGACAGCGCGGTGCGATAATCGCCCGCCGAGCGGTCGCGACGTAGCGCAAGATCGACTTCGGCGCGTAAGGTCGCGAGCGGCGCGCGAAGATCGTGCGAGGCGTCCGCGGTAAAGCGCCGCTGCCGCTCGAACGCTGCCTGTAGCCGGTCGAGCATGCGATCGAAGGTGGTCGCGAGCCGGCCGAGTTCGTCTGCATGCGGCTGCGGCCCCACGCGCGCGTCGAGATCGTGCTCGGCGATATCGGCGACGATCGCGGCGATTTTCGTTAGCGGCAGCAGGCCACGCCGCGCGATCAACGCGCCGATTGCGTAACCGCCGAGCGACACGACGAGACCGAGAGCGGCTAAGCCCGCAATCACGGGCCGCTCCACGTCGTGCACGATTTGCATCGATTGCCAGACGACGATGCGATTCGTCATTTCGTGTTTGCGCCGGCGTTCTACGAGCGCATGCAGTTCGTGTCCGGCACTATGGACGGTTAACGTTTGGCCGATGCGTGCGTCGCGTAACGCCGGCGGCACCCATGTCGGAACGTCCTGCGTCGTGCCGAGGATGATGGACCCGTCGGACGCGAGTACGAGCGCGCCGCCGGCGCTAGCAGCGATGCCTGCGAACTGCGCGCGATCCTCGCGATCGATTTCGGCGCGGTCGTCGCCCGCGATCGCGACGAGCGCTTGCGCGACGGTGCGCAAACGCGCGTCGATGGATCCCTTTAAAGAGCGTTGCACGACGAAAACGGAGCACGCGGCGAGTGCGATGTAGACGAGGACGAGCGCGAGCGCGAACGAAAGCGCTAGCCGCTCGCGTAGCGGCAATCGGTCGATCACGGGCGTGGCGCTTCGAGCCGGTAACCCGAGCCGCGAAGCGTGTGCAACAAGCGCACTTCGCCCTCCGCTTCGAGTTTCGCGCGTAGCCGGCGGATGTAGACGTCGACGACGTTGGACGCGTTCGCTTCATCGACGGTCCAGAGCGCGTCTTCAATCATCATGACGTCGAGCACGATCGCGTCGTACGCGCGCTCCTCGGCAAAGCGCAGCCCCTCCGCGCCGCTGCGCGCGCAGTCCACGCCATGACCCGATTCGCCGAGCCCCGGGCGCTCCAGGGCCGCCAAGCGTTCGTCATCGTCGACGAGCAGGACGCGCATTGATTCATTAGCCTGTCATGTTCGAATGGCAGCATGGACCGATTCGTGAACGTCGCACACTTCGTCCTCGGGCGCTCCAAAGTCATCGTTTTCGTCGTTCTGGTCCTGGCGGCGTTCGGCGTGCGTTCGTATCTGATCGCGCCGCAGAGCATCTTCCCGGCGATGTCCTTCGCGCGCCTCGATATCGTGGCCGATGCGGGCGACCTTACGCCCGAGCGCGTGCGCGTGGCCGTTACCCGTCCGCTCGAGACCGCGCTCGGAACTTTGCCCTCGGCGACGCGGGTACGCGCCACCTCTTCGCAAGGTTCGAGCGAGATCGTCGTGGATTTCGATCCGAGCACCGATCCACGGGGCGATTTGCAATACGCACAGGCGGCGATCTCGTCGCTCGCGCCGTCGTTGCCCGCGGCGAAGCGCATCGAGGCCGTGATCGTCAATCCGAACGCCGAGCCCGTCGTCTCTTACGGGTTTACGTCGCGCGTGATGTCGCAAGCCGCGCTCAATTCGTTCGTTACGACGCGCATCGTCCCGGCTTTCGCCGGAACGCCCGGGCTCGGCCGTACGTCGGTCGTCGGCGGGCCGCCGATCGAATACCGCGTAGAACTTAATCCGGCGGCAATCGCCGCAGTCGACCTTTCGGCCGCCGACGTCGTAAGTGCGATCGGGCAAGCCGGCAACGTTGCGTCGGTCGGCACTGCGGACCGTTATCACCAGCATTACGTGCTACTCGTCGACGCGGCCATTCACGACGCGCGGACGCTCGCGGCGGTCGGGATTCCGCTGCGGGCGGGAGGAACGGTGCCGCTCTCCTCGCTCGGCCGGGTCCGGCTCGGTGTCGGCACGGCGACCGCACAAGCGGCGATAAACGGAGAGCACGGCGTCATCTTCAACGCCTTTCCGCTTGCGGGCGCGGACGCCGTAGCGCTGACGAACGCCGTCGAAGCGCGTTTGGGCGCCGTGCGCGGCGCGTTGCCGGCGGATGTTAAGGTGCTGAAGTATTGGGATCAGACGCGCTTGATCGTGGATTCGCAGACATCTTTGCGCGATGCGATTCTCCTTGGCGCGCTGCTCGCCATCGTCGTCATCTATTTCTTTTTACGAAGCGTGCGGATGACGCTCGTGGCCGCGGCCATCATACCGCTCGCGCTCGCGATCGCGACCCTCGCGCTCGAGCGCTCGGGGCAGTCGCTCAATCTCATGAGCGTCGGCGGTCTCGCCGTCGCCGTCGGGCTCATCATCGACGATACGATCGTCGTGATCGAAGCGATCGCGCGGGGCATCGCCGAAAATCCGAACCTTTCGCGCGAACGAGCCATCGGCGATGCGGTAGGCAAAATCGCGCGACCGATGGCCGCCTCGACGCTGACGACGGTCGTCGTTTTCATCCCGCTCGGCCTGCTTTCGGGCGTTACCGGATTCTTTTTTCGCGCGCTCGCTTTCACGCTCGTCGCGTCGCTGGTCGTCTCCCTCGTGCTCGCCGTCTGCGTCGCGCCGATCGTCGCGAGCGCGCTGCTGCGCGGCGCGAAGCCGCACGTGGAAAAAATCGATCGCCTCGCTGCCCTCTACGAGCCGATACTGCGCTATGCGCTGCGGCACGCCACAGTCGTTTTTGCGGGTTGCGCCGTGGTGCTCGTAACGACCGTCGTGCTGCTCTCGCAATTACCGAGCGACTTTCTGCCGAAACTCGACGAAGGCGAATTCGAGATTAAGTACACGCTACCGCCGGGCGCGACGCTCACCGACAGCGACGCTGCCGCCGGGAAGATGGAACGCGCGGTCCTCGCCGATCCCGACGTGCGCTCCGTGGGCCGGCTTACCGGCATCGACACGAACGGTTTTTCGCCGACCCAGCCCAACGTGGGCACGCTACGCGTTGCGCTAAACGCGAGCGGGCGCGCTAGCTACGACGTAATTGCGGAACGTCTACGCAATAGTATTGCCGCCGACGTGCCGGCTGCGTCCTTCGACTTCCATCAATTGCTCGAGGATCAAATCAACGATCTTTCCGGGGCGCCGCAGCCCGTCGAGATCGCGCTGCGCGGCCCCGATCAGACGACGCTCATCGAATACGCCGATAAAACGGCGGATGCGGTCTCCAAAGTGCATGGCGTCGTCGACTCGTTCGACGGCGTGGTGTACGACGACCGGTCGCTGCGTATCTCGCCCGCGAGCGTTCGGCTCGCTGCGCTCGGTATCGGTCAAAACGACCTCGCGGACGCACTGAGCGCCCGTACGCAAGGCACCGTCGCCGCGCAAATTCCGGGCGAAAATTTTACGATTCCCGTGAACGTGCGCGTCGCGGGAACGACGGGCGCGGGCGCCGCCCGTTCGACGTCCCTTTTCACGAAAGGCGGTACGGCGGCGCTCGGTGCCGTGGCCGACGTTTCGACGCCGGCGCGCGCCGTCGACGTGAACGAGGAGAACGGCCGCCGGATCGACCGCGTTACGGCTAATATCGAAGGCGCGTCGCTCTCGGCGGTCGTCGCCGGTTTGCGCACGTCGCTCGCACGGCTCGACCTGCCGCCGGGCTACTCCGCGACCATCGGCGGCG
>CAXTIY010000091.1:0-10303 GCA_964244215.1 uncultured bacterium | reverse complement strand
GTAACGGCGTTGAACGTGCCGTGCGTCAGGACGTTCGCCCAGTAGCAGCGGGTCAACGCATAGACGTACGCGAGCACGACGCCGCCGAGGACGAGCGGCAACGCGACCGTCAAAAGCTGCCCTACGAGTTCTTCTTTCGTTTTCGCTTGCGCGTGCACGAGCCCGAATACGATCGCGCTCCCGAGCGCCGCGAACGGTATGCTCACGTATCGCGTAAGCGCGTTAAAGAGAAAAACGCGAAAGGTTAACTCCTCGAGCATCGGTGCGAGCACGACTGCGATCGTAATGTAGAGTATCTTTTCGCCGGGGGTACGTAACTGTTGTAGTAAGGCGACCGCGGCTTCGGTCGTATGCCGATGCGTGAGCGTAACGATCGTACCGCCGACGAGCGAAACCAGAAGCCACATGGCGATGGCGCCCATGAGCGCGATTCCGATCTCGCGCGCCGTCGGCTTGCGGAAGCCGAGTTCCCGTAGCGACGTTCGCGCGACGCGAGGTAAAACGGCCATCAAGAAAATCGCCCAAGGCACGTAAGTAACGGCCTGCGCCACCAGCAGTTGATCGTTCGACTTAAGGGCGCCGAAGAAACCGAGCGAGTAGGCGATCACGATGTAAGCGACCGCCGGTACGATCATGCAGAACGCGGTACCGAGAGCGACGAGTAAGACGAGCGGAACGGGCCAGGCGTTAGGTGCCCAAAGCATCGGTGAGGGCGCCGAAAGAGCCGAGATCGAGTTGTTCCGCACGGATCTCCGAATCGATATGGAGGGACGCGAGCGCCGCCTGCGTCGCCGCGCGATCGATGCCGAGCGCGAGCGAGAGGCTGTTTGCGAGCGTCTTTCGGCGGTACGCGAAGCCTGCGCGCACGACCTGCAGCATGTACGCGGGGTCTCGCACTGCGACCGAGGGTGTGACGCGCCGCTCCATGACGACGACGGCGCTCTCGACGTTCGGCCGCGGGTAAAACACGGAGGGTCCTAGGGTGAACGCTCGCCGTACCATCATCGAGTAGGAGCAAAAGAGGGTCAAGCTTCCGTATTGCGGGCTGCCCGGCACCGCCGTCAGCCGATCGACGACGTCGCGTTGCAACATGGCGACGATACGAGCCGGTGGGCGCGGGAGTTCGAGTAAGCGGACGATCAGCGGCGTCGCGACGTTATAGGGAAGATTTCCGGCAGCACACCACGTCTCGTCGCCGAGAAGCGCGTCGTAATCATACTCGAGGGCGTCGGCCTGCACCAGTTCCGCGGCTTGCAGATCCTCGCGTTCGCGCAGGATCTCGACGAGATCGGCATCGATTTCGATCGCCGTTACGCGCGCTTCGCAATCGAGCAGGGCTCGCGTGAGGGCACCCGTTCCCGCACCGATTTCGACCACGCGGGCGCCCGGCTCCGGAGCGCAAAGGACGGCTATGCGCTTCGACGCGCCGCCGTCCATGAGAAAATGTTGGCCGAGGCGCTTCTTCGGCCGCAGCCCGCGCGCGCCGAGCAGAGCGCGCGGGTGGATGGGAGGATCCGCTATTTTACGACGTACACGGTCACTTCGCGCGACCCGAAACGCAAGGCACTCGCGACCGATTCGAAGCCGAGATCGACCCGGTTTCCGACGATCGCGCCACCGGTATCGCCCGCGACGGCCCGTCCGTAGCCGGGGATATAAAGGCGCGTCCCAAGGGGAATAACGCGCGGATCGACCGCGATGATGCCGAGACCGGCGCGGGCTCCGCTTGCCGTGAACCCGCTACAGCCGTAGCAGCTCGACGTATACGCCGTGGCGATGACGTGCAGTGCGGCGCCGGCGAAGTGCAAGGCGCCGGCGAAGCCTTGCGCCGCGATATCCGAGAGGGCCGAGTACGGCTTCGAGCCGTGCACGACGATCCGAGGGCGGGGAGCTTGTAAGACTTGGTAGCCGAGGACTCGCTTGGAGAGCGGCGCGTCGTTGTGTCGCTCGTAAGAGACGGTCGCGACGCGGACGCCGGCCGAGCCTTTCGAAACCGTTTTCGTGGTGCCGGCGGGCAAGCGCGCATCGAAGCGCTCCTGCACTCGCGGAGCCACACGCTGCTTGACTTGCGCCGTCCACGCATCGACCCGGTCGACGCGGACGGTTTCGTGCGCGATGAGGTAGGCATTCGGTGCCGGAAAGACTTGGTCGCGCTTACGAATGTTGAGATGTTGCTCGGCGAGCAGGTCGCCCACGGTCGCAGCCGACGTGTATACCGTTTGTTTCAAGCCGCCGTCTACCAGCACGACCGGAACCGAGGGGCGGTAAGCCACCTTCATGCCGGCGGTCAGTGGTGCTTTAACGTCGGCGGAGACGTAATCGCCCGCGCCGATGCGGATGCCGCGCTCGGCAAGAAAGCTCTCGACGGTTCGAACCGACGTCGAGACGATCGATTCGCGCCCGGACGCTGAGAAGAGGATGCTGAGCGGCGCACTCCCCGCAACGGACGCTTGAGCGGTCGTGGCGGACGAGGCGGGAGCGGCGGTGATGACGGTGGGGGAAACGTCGGCGCTCGCGGGAGTATTTGAAACGGCTATGAGACCGAGCGTTAAAACGCTCGTTAGGAGAGCAGTCGCTTTATGATCTTTTACGATCAACACGGCTCCTTTCTGGACGTGCGGCACCGCGCGCTCGGTTGTTTCCGCGAGTGGGAAACGGAGCCGAGAGCGAGTCGCAAGTTTGCAAAGTAGCGGTTGACGCTTCCGAAGAAGCATTTACCACAGGGCAAGACGTGTGCCTAGCCCGAGAACCCGGCCACCATAACACGCCCCCGTATCGGACGTCAATTTATTATGACGGGGCCTTTAGACCTATAATTGTTCGGCAACTGGTTCGAAAAGTTGAATTGCCGATGTCCCAAAACCGATGAGATTAGTCGTGATGGTAGGCGGCGGCTCGAGAGCGCGACAATGAGACACGTGTGAAGGCGCTGCGCGTCGGGCTCTTTACCGAATGCTACCGTCCCATACAAAACGGCATCGTCGCATCGGTCGACGCCTCGGCGCGCGCGCTGCGCGAGCGACTGCACGAAGCGGTGATCGTGACGCCGCATATGCCCGCGTACCGAGACGAAGATTCGCGCGTCGTGCGCGCGCCGTCGATGCCGCTGCCGCTGCCGACCGCGTATCGCCTGACGTTACCGTACGTGCCGCGCGGCGTCGGGACGCTATCGATCGTGCACACGCATTCACCCTTTATAACGGGCATGCTCGGCGCCTATCACGCACGCCGCACGCGGGTTCCGCTCGTCTTCACCTATCACACGCAGCTCGACGCGTACGCGCACTACGTGCCGCTCGAAGGGCACGCGATGCGTAGCGCCGCGCTACTTCTCACACGGACGTACGCCGACGTCGCCGACGCCGTAATCGTTCCCACGCAAGCCATGGAACGCCGCCTTCGCACGCTCGGTGTGCGGGGCCGCATCGTCGTCGTCCCGAGCGGGATCGACGTAGCGGCGTTCGGCCGCGGACGGCGCAGCGAACGGTTGCGCGCTCGCTTCGGCGTCGCGCCGGACGAAAAGATGCTGCTCGTCGTGGGCCGCCTCGGCCGTGAGAAAAACGTCGCGCTCACGCTCGCCGCCTTCGCTCGCATGCGGTTCCCCCAAGCGCGGCTCGTGATCGTCGGCGACGGGCCGCATCGGCCGGAGCTGGAGCGCCAGACCCGAGAGCTCGGCATCGCGCGGCGCACGACGTTCGCGCGCGAGTTCGCCCGCGAAGCGTTACCGGACGCCTATGCCTCGGCCGACGCGTTCGCTTTCTCGAGCAGAAGCGAGACGCAGGGCCTCGTGCTCGTCGAGGCGCTCGCAGCCGGGACGCCGATCGTCGCCTTGGACACACCGCAGACGGCCGAAGTGATTGCCGGGGCAGGCATACTCGTGGCGGACGACGCGCTCGCCTTCGCCCGCGCGCTGGAAACGGTGTTACAGGCGCCTGCGGCCTTCGGAGCGCGCGGCCCGGCCGTGGCCGCCGGCTTCGATGGAACGGCCGTGGGCGAACGTCTGATGGACGTGTACGCCGAACTGCTCGACCCGCGCGAGCGCCGCTCTGCATCGTACGCGCTGGCGGGCAAGGCCGGTTGACATCGAACGTATGTTCGATGTATGGTTAGGTAGCTACGTGGGAACAGGGAGGACATGTTGAATCGAACGCGCTTGCAATCGGAGCCCGTCGTCGTCACCATCGGCTTCGCAGCTCGCTCGGGCGGCAAAGGTGTCGCTTTCGCAGCCGTCGATCCCGGAGAAAGCGGAGCCGATTTCCCGTACCTACGGGTACCGTTCGGCTTGAGCGTGCGGCCTGCGTTGCAAGGTCGTGACGTGACCTATGCCGCCGCGAATGCGGTGACGGAAGTGCTGTTGGCGCGTGGCATTCGTAACGTTATCTTGCGCGTGGACGACTCGCGACTCGAGAACGATCTGCGCGAACGCGGCTCGCTGCCTGCCCCACTGACCGTCCCCTATGTAGCGCTGCGTTGTCGCCTCAACCGTTTTGCCGCGGTGCGCGTCGAGGCAACGAAAGATTCCCTGTGCCGCGATCTCGCTGGTCGCGCGGTGACCGAAGCGACGCTCGATATCGCCGCCTGAATTCTTGCAGCGGCTGAGCCGCCCGGCGTTGCCGGAAGATACGGTGGACCTCGCCCGGTTTCTCATCGGTACGAATTTGGTTAGCGATGGTCCCGACGGGCGCTGCGTCGTGCGCATCGTCGAAACGGAGGCGTATGTTCCCGGAGATGCCGCTTCACACGCGGCGTCCGGCCGAACGGCACGGAACGCATCCATGTTCTTGGAACGCGGCCACGCATACGTCTATTTCATTTACGGCACGTCGTTCTGCATCAACGTCTCGAGCGAGGTTGCGGGCATCGGGGCGGCAGTTCTTTTGCGGGCCGCCGAGCCGATCGCCGGAATCGAGATCATGCGCGCGCGGCGCGGACCGGTTCGCGACGGACCCGTTCGCGACGGCGATCTCTGCCGCGGTCCGGGCCGGCTCGCTCGGGCGCTCGCCGTAACCCGCCTGCATGATGGGCTCGACCTGTGCGCGCCGGCTCCGCTCTGGCTCGCAGCCCGCCGCACGGCTCCTCGTGATGCCGCGATCGGAACCAGCGTGCGCATCGGATTGACGAAAGAAGCCGCGCGGGTGCTGCGTTTTTTCGAACGCGATAGTACGTACGTTAGCGGGCCTGCGAAGCTGAACCGGACCTCTCTCGCGGCAGCACAAACGGTACGTTTCGGCGAAGACTGATGCGAAGTGCGTTTACAGAAATATCTCGCTCATGCCGGGGTGGCTTCGCGCCGTAAGGCGGAAGATTTCATCTCGGCCGGCCACGTTCGCGTCAACGGCAAAGTCGTGCGGGAATTGGGCACCTCCGTCGCCACGAACGATCGCGTCGAATTCGCGGGTAAACTCGTCAGCGTTTCGCTCGAAAAACGCTACCTCGTCTTACACAAGCCGGTCAAAGTGATGACCACGATGCGCGATCCCGAAGGTCGTCGTACCGTCGCATCGCTCGTACCGCGGGAGCCCGGCCGCGTCGTGCCGGTGGGCCGGCTCGACTACGACACCTCGGGCGTGCTGCTGCTCACCAATGACGGCGAACTCGCCCACGTTTTGACCCATCCGCGCTTCGGAGTCGAGAAGACGTACCGTGCGATCGTGCAGGGTCGTCTCGCGGGCGACGATATGAAGCGGTTCATCGAAGGCATGCGGCTCGACGACGGCCGTAGCGAACCCGCTAAGGTTCGCGTCGTGCGCACCGGGCCGGCCGCCTCCGAGATCGATCTCACGATCCACGAAGGCCGTAATCGCCAAGTGCGGCGCATGTTCGAGGCGACCGCGCATCCCGTCATCTCCCTAATACGACTGCGTTTCGGGCCGATCGCCCTCGGCGATCTGCACCCGGGCATTTGGCGCGATGCGACCGATAAAGAGCTTGCCGCGCTCAGCGCCATCGTGCGCGAAGCGGAACGTTACGAGCGAGACGACGCTTCGTGAGCGTTCGCGGAGTGCGCGGCGCGACGACGGTCGAGCACGACGATGCGGAGGCCATTCTCGCGGCGACCGAAGAGCTCGTGCGGGAGCTCGTCGCGGAAAACGGGCTCGATCCGGGCGAGGTCGCCTCGGCCCTCTTCACCGTCACGGCGGATCTGCACGCGGAGTTCCCGGCGGCCGCGGCGCGCCGCATGGGCTGGACGGCGGTCCCGCTGCTTAACTTTACCGAAATCGACGTTCCCGGCCGCTTGCAACGCTGCATCCGGGTTTTACTCCATGTGAACACCGAGCGCACCCAAAGCGAGATGGTTCACGTTTACTTACGTGAAGCCGTCGCGCTTCGTCCCGATCTCGTTTCACGGAGTACGACCCCTCAATGATCATCGTTATGCGTTCCGGCAGCGGAGATGCGGAACTCGGCGCCGTTACCTCGCTCATCGCCTCGCTGCGGCTGAGCGCCCACGTCAGCCGTGGAGCCGAGCGAACGATCGTCGGCGTGGTCGGCGCCCCCGCCGATAAGGAAACGTTGCTCGCACAGTTCGCCGCGCTCGACGGCGTCGAATCCGTGTTGCCGATTTCGAAGACGTACAAGCTCGTCAGCCGCGAAGCGCGTAGCGCCCGCAGCGTCGTGACGGTGCGCCCGGGCGTCTCATTCGGCGGCGACGAGATCGTCGTGTGCGCGGGGCCGTGCAGCGTCGAATCGCGCGAGCAACTCGAGCAGACCGCGGCCGCCATCTCGCGCGCCGGGGCGACGGTTCTGCGGGGTGGAGCGTTCAAACCGCGGACCTCGCCGTATGCTTTTCAAGGGCTCGGCGAAGACGGCCTCAAGTATCTCCGCGACGCGGCCGACCGGCATGGCCTCGCGGTCGTGACCGAAGTGCTCGATACGCGCGACGTCGAACTCGTCTCGCGCTACGCCGACATCTTGCAAATCGGCGCGCGCAACATGCAGAATTTCGCGTTGCTTCGTGAAGCGGGCGGGGCGCCGAAGCCGGTGCTGCTCAAGCGGGGGCTCTCCGCCACGATCGACGAGTGGCTGATGGCTGCGGAGTACATCGTCGTCGCGGGCAACCACGGCGTCATCCTGTGCGAGCGCGGCATCCGCAGCTTCGACCCGCACACGCGCAACGTTCTCGATATCGCGGCGGTACCGGTCGTGCGCGCGCTCACGCATCTGCCCGTCATCGTCGATCCCTCGCACGGCACGGGCGTGCGCGCGCTCGTCGCTCCGATGAGCTACGCGGCCGTCGCGGCCGGCGCCGACGGCTTGATCGTCGAGGTGCATCCCAATCCCGCGGTGGCGCTTTCCGATGGGCCGCAGTCGCTGACGTTCGGCAGCTTCGAAGACTTGATGGAACGGCTCGCCGTGGTCGCATCGGCCGTCGGGCGCACGTTGCCCACGGCGGCCGTCGCTACTGCCTGAAGAACGCACGCCCGTGCTCGGAGTCGCGGGCGTCGGGTTGATCGGCGGGTCGATCGCGCTACGAGCGCGAGAGCTCGGGTGGCTCGTCGCCGGCTGGGACCAGGATCCCGCAGCCTCGGCCGTCGGCCTTCGCCGCGGGGCGCTCTCGTCGGTTGCGGGATCCTTGCGTTCTCTTGCCGGCGCGGTCGACGTGCTCGTGCTCGCCGGGCCCGTGGATGCGACTCTCGGCCATATCGCGGAACTCGTGCGCGAAGCGAGCTCCGTGCCGCTCGTGCTCGACGTCGGCTCGGTCAAAGCGCCGGTCGCTCGAGCGGGCCGGGCGCTCGCTTCGTTCGTGCCGACTCATCCGATCGCAGGTTCGGAGGCGAGCGGAGCAGAGGCGGCGCGCGCCGATCTGTTCCGCGATCGCATGTGGGCCTACGACCCGGCCGCCCTTCCGGCGGCGCGAGCGCTCGCTTTAGACTTCATAGCGGCGATGGGTGCGCGCGCCTTTGCGATCGAGAGCGAAGCGCACGACCGGACGGTGGCGCTGACGTCCCATCTGCCCCAGCTGCTTTCCGTCGCGCTCGGCGCGCGGCTGCGCGCGGGCCTGCAAGATCCCGCGACCCGTGCTCTCTGCGGCTCCGGCGTCCGCTCGATGCTCCGCCTCGCCGCATCGTCGTTTGCGATGTGGGAGCCGATTCTCGTCACGAACGCTCGTCCGCTCTCGCAGGAAGTACGCGCGCTTGCGGCCATACTCACCCAGGCCGCGCAGTCGCTCGAGCGTGGCGATACGAGGTACTTTGGCGAGCTCTTCGAGGCTGCCGCTGCGAGTGTCGCCGGCTTACGCTCGAACGAAGACGTACCGGAAGACGTTCGGCCGCTAGAGACTGTTAAGGATGAAAGGTAAGGCATGAACGGACGTAGATCGCTCGCCGCGCTGACGCTCGCGGGCGCCGCTCTCTCGCCGCTGATCGCGGCGGCCGACACGAACGCCATCACGTATTACGCCGCTCCGTCACTGGTCAAGCGTGGGACGAACACTTCGGCGATCGCGGGCGCGGGCACGGTCGTGGTTCAGGTGATGGTCAATAAAGACGGCACGTTTAAAGTGACGCACGTGATCCACTCGACCAATCCCGGCGACAACGCGGCCGCCCTCGAAATAGCGAAGACCTCGACGTACAAACCCGCTTCTCGCGGGCCGCAAAAGCTTTCCGCGTTCTACGATTTTACGTTGAAATTTACGAGCACGGGTGCCGCGGCGGCGCCGTCGGACACCGGTAGTCAGGCGGGAGCCGCACAGTACGAGCGCATGATCCGTGCCGGAAACTACTCCGGAGCGCAGAGCGGGCTCAAGTCGTATCTCGCGCAACATCCCGAAGACACGAACGGGCAGCAGCTGCTCGGCGTGGCAAGCTCTTTCCTCAATGACGATGAGGACGCCGTGGCCGCTTTCGATAAGGGCGGTACGATATCGCCGAATTACAAATCCGTCGCCTCGAAAGCGTATGCGGATTACGCCGCGACCGCGCAGAAGAATAACCAGCCGGACAAGGCCGTCGATGCGGCCAAGAAGGCGGTCGCGCTCGCGCCGGGATTCTATACGTACAACACGCTCGGTTCCGCCGAGTCGACCGCGGGACAGAACGACGCGGCCATCGCGGATCTCGAGAAGGCGCGCTCGCTTGGAGAAAGCGCCAAGCCTTCGGACCGGGCACTCGTCGACGCCAATCTCGCGAGCGTTTATTTGAACGCCGGCAAGCCCGACATGGCGAAGCAGGTCGCAGCCGAGGCAGCGAAGCTCGATCCGTCGTCGACCGTCGTGCAGAACGTGCTTGCGAACTACTACGTCAAGCAGGCTCAAGCGGCGTCCGCCGCGGGCAAGGGCGCGGCGGCCGCAGCGGCTTTCGAGCAGGCTGCCGCCGTCGCACCGGCTCAAGCGGCGACGTTCTATACGCAGGCAGCCTTTGCAAATCTCGGTGCGAATCCGGACCCCGCGAGCGCGAAGGCGAGTGCCGATAAAGCGCTCGCGCTCAAGCCGGACGATCCGTCGGCGAACTATGCCGCGGGGATCGCACTCGCCGATCAGCCGGGAAAATCCAAAGATGCGCTCGTCTATCTTACGAAGGCCGACGGGCTTGCGAAAAGTGCGAACGATACGAAACTAACCGGTGAGATCGAGGCCGCCATTAAACAACTGGGTGGTAGCTCGAAGTAACAAAAGGCCGAGGAGAACGGTTTTGGGGCAAGTAATATGCTGCCCCGCGACGGGACCATGGCGCGGCTGCGATACGCCTGCGACCGCAACGCACAAACTCTTGTGGAGGCGCGACAGCTAACTTGTTTAGTGGAATCACGGATTTAGTCAAGCAGGGCGGTCCGGACATGATCGTCCTGATCCTGCTTTCGATCATCGCGATCGCCATCGTCATCGAACGGCTGGTGTTCTTTGCGAACGAAAAAGGCGATACGAAGGGCTTGCTTCGCGCGCTCGGACAGCGCATCGCAGTCGACGATATTCCAGGCGCCATCAAGCATTGCAAGCAGAGCAAGGGTATGTTGCCGCGCATTCTCGAGTTCGGGCTGCAGCGCGGCACGAAGAATCGCGCCGACATCACGGACGCTCTTTCCATCGCGCTGATGGAAAATCTCAATCTTCTCGAGCGTAATCTCGGCGTAATCGGTACGATCGCCGTAATCGCGCCGTTCGTGGGTCTCTTCGGAACCGTTCTCGGTATCATTCCCGCCTTCCGAGACATCGCGATCAAGGGCAGCTCGACCCCGGCCGTCGTGGCCGCAGGCGTCGGTGAAGCGCTCGTTACGACGGCCGCGGGACTATTCGTCGCCGTCGTTTCCGTCGTGTTCTTCAACTATTTCAAGACGCGCATCAAAGGCTACAATCAGGAGATGA
>CAXTIY010000090.1:0-10340 GCA_964244215.1 uncultured bacterium | reverse complement strand
CGAACGGAACCACATGCCGACAGAACGCCCCGCTTTTCCCTACGACGACTTCCGAGCGACGAGTGCCGATCCCGAGCACCAAGCCGCGCTCGATGCGTTTCATACCGAATACTCGAGCGAACAACCCGATCACGAGAGGCTGAACGCCCACGCCGAGAACGTGCGGAGCGCGCCGCCCTTCGTCGGGCCGTTCGAGCGATGGTGGCTCGATCCCAAAGTGCAGGCCTTCTTCGCCGAACTCGGCGCGACCGGACTGTAACGAGCGCCGCTTCGGTACAGGCGCGGCCGCTCGAAAATCGAAGAGGGCTCGCGGCCGCGCCGAGTGCGGAGAGGTGGCAGAGTGGTCGAATGCACTCGCTTGGAAAGCGAGCAGACTCTCAAAGGTCTCGGGAGTTCGAATCTCCCCCTCTCCGAAGCGCGGCTATAAAGATCTCGAACGAAGCGCGGGCGCTCGCGCGCAACATCGCGCGTCCGTCGTGCACGTCGGTGCGCTCGAGCAGAGCGCCGAGTGTCGCACGTTCGGCGTAGTTCGCGTCGATGACCAGCGGCGCATCGGCGAGCGTCGCGCGAACGTTTACGTCGTCGATCGCGGCGTCCGGCGGCAGCGTCGAGTAGACGGCATCGACTCGATCGTTACTCGACCAGAGCCGCGCCCCCGAAGCGTCGGCGAGCGCCCTCGCGCGGGCGGCGGTTCGGTTCCAAAGATACACTTCGGCATGCCCGCGCGTAAAAGCGAGGGCGACCGCGCGCGCCGTCGGCCCCGCGCCGAGTAGCAATATCCGCTTGCCGGACGGCTCGCCGAGACCGGCGTCGCGCAGCGCACCGAGGGCTCCCTCGCCATCGGTGTTATAGCCTTGGACGCTCTCGCCCAGAACGAGCGTGTTGACGGCCCCGCTCGCCGTCGCCGTCGGATCGCGAGAATCGGCGCGCGCGAACGCCTCCTCCTTGAGCGGAGTCGTCACGTTGAGGCCGAGGTAGCCCGCGGTGCGCAGGGCGTCGATGCGCTCGGCGCAGGTGCCCGCGCAAACGCGTATCGCTTCATAGGTTCCGAGCAAACCCGCTTCGGCGAGAAATCCGCGCTGATATTCGGGGCTGCGGCTGTGGGCGACCGGATCGCCGATCAATGCGAGCTTGAGCCTCAAGGGCCCGGCCGTCGACCGAGTAGCGCGCGTTCGAGCATGCGCAACACCCGAGTTCCGAGCCAGTCTTTGGCGACCAAAGGCTCCGTGAGGATGCTGTGCAGGCCACTGAACTTCGCGCCCAAGACGTCGGTAAAGAGTTGATCGCCGACGACGATCGTCTGCCGTTTAGCCGTGCCGAGCACGCGCAGCGCCGCGGCGAACCCCCGCGGCAACGGCTTGAGCGCGTTCGGTATCGCAGGCACGCCGAGTTGCGCGCCGATACGTCGCACGCGCGTGTTGAAATTATTCGAAACTAGGCAAATGCGGAAGTCCCGCGCTCGGGCCGCCGCGATCCAAGCGGCGTCTTCGGGTGCGAGGTGATCTTGTCCGTAACCGACGAGCGTGTTGTCGAGATCGACGATGATTCCGAGAAAACCGCGCGCCGCGAGATCGTCGAGCGAAACGTGGCTGAGCCGTACGGCATAACCCTCCGGTCGGAACACCGCTCGTGCGTTGCGCGCGCTTTCCCCGCTATCCTCGGCAACGATACACAAGCCGTCCACAGCGGTACGTATCGACCCACCGGCGACCCACAACTTCGTGCGGTTGTGCACCGGTCGTGCACCCCTTATTCAGAAGGATAGCCGGGGTCGACCCCCATATCTTGTGCCTCCGAGCTTTTCGAAGTACTATATATCTCACGGCTAGCGCAGACGCGCTTCTTGCAATCGAACAGGTGTTCGATGAATCGGTTTCGAAGCGCACCGCTGGAGGTCGCCCCACGTGAAATTTCAACGCACTTACTCTTCGGCTACCGACCCCTTCGGCGGTACGCGCTTCGAGCCGCGCACGTCGCGCATCGTCAATCCCGACGGCTCCGTCATCTTCGAAGCGAAAGACGTGTTCGTTCCCGTCGGCTGGTCGCAAGTCGCGACCGACGTGCTCGCCCAGAAATATTTGCGGCGCGCGGGCGTACCCAAAGTCGCGCGAGCCGTTGCCGAAGAAGGCGTTCCGGAATGGCTGTGGCGCTCCGAGCCCGATCGCGATGCACTCGCGGCTTTGCCGCGCGGCGAACAGTTCGGTGCCGAGACCGATGCGCGCCAAGTGTTTCGGCGCCTCGCCGGTACCTGGGCGTACTGGGGTTACAAGCACGGCTACTTCTCGAGCGACGAAGACGCGCGTGTCTACTACGACGAGATGCGCGCGATGCTCGCGCAGCAAATCGGCGCTCCCAATAGTCCGCAGTGGTTCAACACGGGGCTGCACTGGGCGTACGGCATCGAGGGTCCGCCGCAAGGCCACTACTACGCCGACGCGCGCAGCGGTGAGATTCTGCGCTCGGCCAACGCCTACGAGCGCCCGAGCCCGCACGCTTGCTTCATCCAAAGCGTCGCGGACGATTTGGTGAACGAAGGCGGCATCATGGATCTGTGGGTCCGTGAGGCACGCATCTTTAAATTCGGCAGCGGCACGGGTTCGAATTTCTCGGCGATCCGCGGTGAAGGCGAGAAACTGAGCGGCGGCGGCACGAGCTCGGGGCTCATGTCGTTTTTACGCGTCGGCGACCGTGCGGCGGGTGCTATTAAAAGCGGCGGCACGACGCGGCGCGCGGCGAAGATGGTGTGCCTCGATCTCGACCATCCCGACATCGAAGAATTCATCGGCTGGAAGGTTCGCGAAGAGCAAAAAGTCTCGGATCTCGTCGTGGGTTCGATCGCGTGCAAAAAACATCTGAACGCAATCATGGCCGCCGCGAACGACGTAACGCTCGTCGACGCCGGCCGCTTCGATCCGGCGATTAACGCCGGGCTCAAGCGGGCGATGCGCGCGGCACTCTCCGCGGGCATCCCGCAAGCGAACGTGCAGTACGCGCTCGATTTCGCGCGCCAGGGCTATCGCGAACTCGAACTCGAGACCTACGACGTCAATTGGGATTCGAAGGCGTACGGCACGGTTTCGGGACAAAACTCGAACAACTCGATCCGCATTCCGAACGCATTTTTCGACGCGCTCGACGGTGACGAAGCGTGGGAGCTGCGCCGGCGTACCGAGGGCCGCGTCGCGCGCACGCTGCCCGCGGCCGATCTGTGGGAGCAAGTCGGTGCCGCCGCATGGCAGTGCGCGGATCCCGGCGTCCAGTACGACACGACGATCAACGAGTGGCATACCTGCCCGAGCGACGGACGCATCAACGCAAGTAACCCGTGCGTTACGGGAGACGCGCTCGTCGCAACGGCCGACGGTCCGCGCCGGATCGAAGAGCTCGTCGGGAAGTCGGCCTTCGTGATCGGCTCCGACGGGCGGCCGCATTTCGTTACGAGCATTTTCCCGACCGGAACCAAGAGCGCGTACCGGCTGAAAACGCGCGCGGGCTACGAACTCACCCTCACGGGCGATCACAAAGTTTTCACGAGCAATCGCGGCGACGTGCCCGCGTTGCAGCTGCGCGACGACGACGAAATCGTTCTACGCGGCTCCGGCTTCGGTACCGCGCCGCTGGGCGACGAGCTCGCGTTCGCCCTCGGCGTGGCGCTCGGCGATGGTTCTACGGAAGCGGCGGCGCAAAGCGTCATACGCGCGGCCGACGGCCGGACGTGGCAAGTCACGAGCCCGCCGCAGCCGCTCGCGCGGGCCCGCGCGAGTTCGCGCGAGAGAGACGTCGCAGCGCGCCTCGAGACCTTTGCCGTGCTCGACGATAGCGAAGCAAAAGCGCTCAAAGATCTCGCCTACGGTCTCGACAAGAACGCCACCGGGGCGGTGTTGCGCGGCCTATTCACGGCCGACGGCTGCATCAATGAGAGCGGCGAGGATAGCGAGTACGTCTCGCTCGACGGGACGTCGCGCAAGCTGTTGCAACAGGTACAGCATCTGCTGCTTTCGTTCGGCATCAAAGCGGACATCGACGATAACCGGCGCGGCGGGCATTCGCTGCGTATTTCGCAGTCTTCGCGCATCACGTTCGAAAACGAGATCGGGTTCGATCCTTCCTCGCCGAAGGCGCTCGCGCTCAGCTTTATGAACGCGATGCTTCCATCGTCCACGGAGCGCCTAACCGATCGTTTCGAATCGCTGACGCCGGTCGGCGCGAAGCCGGTCTTCGACCTAACCGAACGCGATACGTCGCATTTCGTCGCGAACGGGCTCGTCGTGCACAACTGCTCCGAGTATATGTTTCTCGACGACACCGCGTGCAATCTCGCTTCGCTCAATCTCGTTAAGTTCTTAACCGATGACGGCCGTTTCGATGCGCGCGGGTTCGCCGCGGCCTGCCGCACCTGGACCGTAACGCTCGAGATCAGCGTGCTCATGGCGCAATTTCCCTCAGAAATCATCGCGCGTAAATCGTTCGAATTCCGGACGCTCGGCCTCGGGTACGCGAACCTCGGTTCGCTCTTGATGCGCCTCGGTTTGCCGTACGATTCCGAAGACGGTTTCGGCTGGTGCGCGGGCATCACGTCGCTCATGACGGCGGCGGCGTATCTCGCTTCGGCGGAGATGGCGCAGCAGCTCGGCGCATTCGCCGGTTACGAGCGCAATGCGAAGTCGATGTTGCGCGTCGTGCGCAATCATCGGCGCGCGGCGTTCGGCGAGCGTGGGGGCTACGAAGAGCTTTCGATTAAGCCCGTAACGTACGGGCCGGCCCTGTTTACGCAAGATCTGTGGTCGATCGCACGTTCGCATTGGGATCGAGCGCTCACCGTCGGAGAAGAGCACGGTTATCGTAACGCCCAGGTGACGGTTCTCGCGCCGACCGGAACGATCGGGCTCGTGATGGATTGCGATACCACGGGCATCGAACCCGATTTCGCACTCGTTAAGTTCAAGAAGCTTGCGGGCGGCGGCTACTTCAAGATCGTTAATGGGTCGGTCGATATGGCGCTGCGCCGGCTCGGATATACGCCCGAACAAATCATCGCAATCGAGCAATTCGCCAAGGGCACGAGTTCGCTCGAGGGTGCGCCGCACGTCAACCGCGCGACGCTACGGGCTCGCGGGTTCGACGAAGCAGCCCTGGGCAAGATCGAAGCGGCGCTCGCGGGCGCTTTCGAACTGTCGTTTGCGTTCAATCGCTTCGTGCTTGGAGACGAGTTCTGTAAGGGCGTTCTCGGGCTCGACGACGCGCAACTCGGCGATTGGAATTTTTCACTCTTACGCGACGGGCTCGGGTTTTCCGATCAACAGATCGACGAAGCCTCCGATACGATTTGCGGCCGGATGACGCTCGAAGGCGCGCCGTTCTTACGCGACGAGCATCTGCCCGTTTTCGATTGCGCGACGCCGTGCGGGAAGCACGGTTCCCGCTTCATTCGCCCGCTCGGCCATGTCGATATGATGGCCGCCGCCCAGCCGTTTATCTCCGGCGCCATCTCCAAGACGATCAATCTTCCGCAGACGGCCACGATCGCCGACGTCAAAGAAGCGTATCGCTATGCTTGGGAGCGGATGATCAAAGCGGTCGCGCTCTATCGCGACGGCTCGAAGCTCTCGCAACCGCTCGCGACCTCGTACGATCTCGGCGGCGATACGGAAGCCGAGGAGCCGGAGGCGGGTGCCTATCAGACCCCGCTCAAGATCGCGGAACGGATCGTCTATCGCTATATCGCCAAGCGCCGCCGGATGCCGGATCGTCGTAGCGGTTACACGCAAAAGGCGATCGTCGGCGGACACAAAGTCTATTTGCGCACGGGCGATTATCGCGACGGTGCGCTCGGCGAAATCTTCATCGACATGCACAAGGAAGGCGCGGCTTTCCGCTCGCTCATGAATAACTTCGCGATCGCCGTAAGCCTCGGTTTACAGCACGGTGTGCCGCTCGAAGAATACGTGGAGGCGTTCACGTTCACGCGCTTCGAACCCAACGGCCCCGTCGTCGGTCACGACAACATCAAGATGGCGACCTCGATCATCGATTACATCTTCCGCGAACTCGCTGTGAGCTATCTCGGACGATACGATCTCGCGCAAGTGCAGCCGAGCATGTCGGTCGATGCGATGGGCCCCGAACCCGATTACACGGCCGAGGAAGAGGCGGGCGTGCATCTCACGACGGCGCATAGCGAAGCGATCAACGCGCAACTCCATCCGACGAGCACGCATCTACGCCCGATGTCGACGCCGGCGCCGTCGGCCGCGGCGGCTTCTCCCGCGCCCGAGCCGCCGGTCCGCGCCGTCGCGGCAGTTGGAGCACCGCGTACGGATAAAGTGCGCATCGCGGTCGCCAAGGGTTATAGCGGCGATGCTTGCGGCGATTGCGGACAATTCACGCTCGTTAGAAACGGCACGTGCCTAAAATGCGATGCCTGCGGCGCGACGAGCGGGTGCAGTTAACCGGCGCGCTCGGCCAGCTCAAGGGTTTCGGCGGTAGTGGCGTTGGTAACGTCGCAGTGGACATCGCTTGCGAGGCTTTGCCGGATCACTCGACAGATGCGACGGGTTCGGCGATGTTCGGCGCTCCAACGCGTATCGCACCTTTCAGGCGGCGAGACAGCGGTCCGAGCAAGACTTTCGAACGGCCGTACGTTACTGATCGCAGTACCGAGCGATATGCTTTAGCTCGTAATAGAAGCCATCGTACCGTTTCTCAGCTGCTCGAGATCGCGAAGTTGTTTTTCTGCGCCAGATAGAGTACCGTAATCCAATCCTTCTACGCGTCGTCGCAATCGAATAGCGCGGTCGGCGTGTCGACTACAGCGGTTAAACTTTAAGGAGTCGGCATGTCTTCTTATGCGATAGTTGCAGTGTTTTTATCTCTGTTGATATCGCTTTGGGGTGGCTCGACGACGGCAGGGCTGGCTGCTACGGTTCCCGTGCCTCTCGCTGCTACGTCATCCTTATTGCCGAGTTATCCCTCGGGCGATCTCAAGCTTTACCACTTTCCGGGAAACGTACAAGGGAACGTCGGCTTCACTCCGGACGGCAGCGCGTACAGCCTCGTTCGTAGCGGCATACTCCGCATCGCTCCCGATGGAACCAAGACATTCGTTAACGTAGCTGCCTACGGCCCTCGGATTAAGGTCGGCGGAAGAATCGTATACTCGAACGGCTTCCTCTGGTACGAAGTCTTCGAAGGTTTAATACGAATGCGTCCCGATGGGACGGATTCACGCTATTTGCAGGTGCCATCCGATTTTGGACCGCAGCGCGAGCTTACGAATCTTACGGCCGGTGCCGACGGCATTTACTACACCTACTACAACGGAACGGCGAACGGTTTAGAACCGGTGCTCGCGTCGGTTACGAATGCTTTCGTCAAGACGCTATACCCGCTCGTCGCGCCGGCGCCTCGATACCCAAGTGGCTCGACCGTCGGTTCGATCGTGTACGGCCCCGATGGGAACGTGTACTTCCAATATAACAATCCTCCCCACAAAGGATCGTTCGGCCGTGTCACACCTTCGGGTGTCGTAACACTGTTTCCTTACCCCGATACGTGCGGCGATGTCAAAAAGTTCGTCTACGCAAGAGGCTCGTTCTACTTCAGGGTCTTCACTGCTGCTAGTGGCTCGACTCCTGCAACGTATAGCCTGTGCCGCGTCGCTCCATCGACGGGCGAGTATTCCGTCGTCTTGTCGAGCACGTATATTTCTCCAACGTATAGCGGCTTCGACATCGTTGCAGACGATGACGGCAACCTCTGGACGGCGGGCTTTTTCGGCACGGGATTGTATTCGTATGCAATCCCAACGGGCGTCGTGTCCGGCCCGATCGATCCGAACGTTGTGAACGTTCGCACGGCGTACGGCTTCCCGAACCTCTATATCGGTCCCGATCAAAACATCTACTTTTTCGGAGTCTACGCTTCCAATCAAATATACTTCGGAGCATACGTGCGCCATCGCATGTCGTTCACGCCGAGCGTCGTCGGTCTTTTGCCGTCGGATGCAGCGATGAACTTCTACGTGAGCGAGCCGATCGCAGGGGGTCCTTGGAGCGCTATTAGTTTAAACCCGGCAATCGCGACCGTCACCCCCGTCTCGTCATCGGTCGGTCGTTTTTCGGTGACGGAAGTGGGTCATGGCTCGACATCGATCAAGGTGACCGACGTCTACGGCAACATTCAATACGTGCCGGTAACCGCGAACTAGGAGTTCATCGTGCCGCCCTCCCGCGCCGGGCGTCGAACCGCTAAACGCCCGGGCCGCCGGACGGCGAGGCAGAACCGTTCGTAGCGCCGTTCCCCGCCCGCTCGACGCTCCAAAATTCTCGCCCGTTAAACGCGCGCGTCGGTGCGAACGTCATCGCCGCCGTCCGGGCGTAAGCGGGCGCGAGCGCCGCGGAATGGAGGGGTGAGCTTCGAGCAGGATGTGGCCCTCAGCCGAGCGCAAGCGCCTGCGACGCCACCTCTTGGGAACCGAACATTGAATAAGCTCACGAGAACCGATGATCTTCGAATCCGCGACATCGCGGAACTCGTGGCACCCGTGGATCTTATCGGACGATTGCCCGCAACCGATGCGGTTCTGGATCTCGTGACCGAGTCGCGCGGGGCGATTCGCGATATTCTGAGCGGCGCGGACGATCGGCTGCTGGTCGTCATCGGACCCTGTTCGATTCACGATCCGGCCTCCGCCCTCGAGTACGCTCGGCGACTGCGAGAGCAGCGCTCGCGTTTCGCCGGCAACTTGGAAATCGTAATGCGCGTATATTTCGAAAAACCGCGCACGACCGTCGGCTGGAAGGGCTTGATCAACGATCCATACATGGACGAAAGCTTCGCCATCAACGACGGCCTGCGGATCGGTCGTGGCGTATTACTCGATATCAACGCACTCGGCTTACCGACGGGAAGCGAGTTCCTCGACACGATCACGCCGCAGTACATCGCCGACTTGATCTCATGGGGCGCGATCGGCGCGCGTACGACGGAATCGCAGGTCCATCGCGAGCTCGCCTCCGGGCTTTCGTGTCCGGTCGGCTTCAAGAACGGGACGGACGGTAACATCCGCATCGCGATCGACGCGCTCAAAGCCGCCGCCCGGCCGCACCACTTTCTTTCCGTGACGAAGAGCGGACGTTCGGCCATCGTTACGACGACCGGGAATAGCGATTGCCACATTATCCTACGCGGCGGCGCGGTTCCCAATTACGAGGCGGCGTCCATCGAATCGGCCTGCGAACAGCTCGGTGCGGCGCGGTTGCCGCCCCGTCTGATGGTCGATGCGAGTCACGCGAACAGTCGCAAGAGTTACGAGAATCAAGCTCTGGTTTGTGAAGACGTCGCCGTCCAGCTGAGCGGGGGCGAACGCCGTATCGCGGGCGTCATGGTGGAATCGCATTTAGTCGCGGGACGTCAGGAGCGCGTTCCCGGTCGCGCGCTAACTTACGGCCAGAGCGTTACCGATGCGTGCCTCGGATGGGACGCTTCGGTCGCGGTCCTCGAAAGGTTGAACGCGGCGGTTACGAGCCGCCGTAACGCTGCTCGCGTGGTTCCGACTCCGGCGTAGCGACCTTCTCCCAAAGCTTGGGTCCCCAGCCGGGAAAGAGCAGCCGAGCTTCGACTCCGGGCTCCCGGTTGCCGGCATGCAAACGCGTGACGCGATCCGGCGGCGGGTTTTGTGAGCGATCGGTGGGATCGTTCGAATCTGAGGGACCATTCATAGCTTACATCCTCGCGTGAGAGCGCGTTCGTCTGTAAGCAGCGTAGTATCGTTGCGTCCGTCGGTCGTCCGGCCGGCGTCTCCTCAGTCAGCCGTCCGATCCGATCGGAATGGGCGTTCGGCGCGGTTTCGGAACGCCCGAGATCGTCGGTTGCGGAGCGGGCGTCGGCGTCGGCGCGAACGTCGGCAGATCGGACGGCGGCGGCGTCGTGCGCAAAACGGGTGCGAGCGTCGAAAGCGGAAGTTCCGGGAAGTCGATTTCGAGTCGATGGTCGCGTGCGTCGTACTTGACCGTCGCGCCGAGCGCGCGGGCGGTCGCCGCGAGCGGGATAATTACGGTTCCGGCTCGCAGGTACGGCGCGATGGGCAACTCCGCTTCGGATGGGCCGGTGCGAGCGTTACGCGAACCGAGTGAGAGCGTCAGCATGCGCGGCCCGCGCTGCACGACGATCGGTTCCCCTTCGACCGGAACCGACATTTGCGTCGCGAGCGCCCGCACGTATGGATCGAGCGGCACGACGACGACCCCGCGATCGAGCACGGCCGGTATCGAGCCCGTGACGAGTGCGCCGTTGACGAGGATGCCGACGAGCCCGGTGCCCACGAGGATGTTGCGCACGCC
>CAXTIY010000089.1:0-10411 GCA_964244215.1 uncultured bacterium | reverse complement strand
GTTGGCATAAGCTTCTTTCTGAAAAGAAACGACGCTCCAATCTTGGGATGAGCGTCACCATTGCCGCCTTACGACCCGTGCGGGCTCGTAAAACTTTAAATCCGTGAAGTCATCCTCGATAGGCGCTTTACGCATTAACCGCTCGAAAGCGGACCTACAGTCATCGGAGCCGTCGGGTATCGTACTCGAAATCCGGCGCGTGCGCAAGCGTCACGCCGGATCGAGAAGGGTTATTCGGTGGCGGCGGTCGCCTTAACGCGGTTCGGATCGACTTTGACGCCGGGTCCCATCGTGCTCGCGAGCGTCACGCTGCGCAGGTAGGTTCCCTTCGCCGCCGAGGGCTTCGCGCGAACGATCGCATCGAGCAACGTCGCCACGTTCTCCGCAAGCGCGGATTCCGCGAAGCTCGCTTTACCGACGATCGTATGAACGATCCCCGTCTTGTCGAGCCGGTATTCGACCTTACCCGCCTTGATATCGCGGATGGCGTTGCCGATATTCGGCGTGACGGTGCCCGATTTCGGGTTAGGCATCTTCTGCGCGAGGATACGGCCGAGGTTCGAACCGACGGCCCCCATCATATCGGGCGTCGCGACCGCGACGTCGAAATCCATGAAGCCCGCCTTCACGCGGTCGATGAGATCCTGTTCGCCGACGACGTCGGCTCCGGCGGCCTCGGCGTCACGCGCTTTATCGCCTTTTGCGAACGCGATAACCCGGACGCTACGACCGGTTCCGTGCGGTAAGAGCACCGTACCACGAACGTTTTGATCGCTCTTCTTGGGATCGACGCCGAGACGGATGTGGATCTCGACCGTTTCGTCGAATTTGGCGGTGGCGTTTTTCTTAACGGTCGACGTCGCTTCGACGATGTCGTGCAACTTCGTCCGATCGAATGAAGCCGCGAGAGCCCGATACTTCTTGCCGTGCTGCTGCGCCATTACGCGGTCACCTCGACGCCCATCGAACGCGCGGTGCCGGAGATAATCCGCATCGCCATGTCGACGTCGTTGGCGTTGAGGTCCGCCATCTTGGTTTCCGCGATCTCCCGCAGTTGCTTTTCGCTGATCTTCCCGACCTTATTGCGGTTGGGGATCGCGGAGCCGGATTCGATGCCGATCGCCTTCTTAATCAAGAAGCTGGCCGGCGGGGTCTTCGTGACGAACGAGAACGTTCGATCTTCGAAGACGGTGATCTCGACCGGGATGATCATGCCGGCTTGCGCCTGCGTCCGCTCGTTATACTCTTTGCAGAACGCCATAATGTTGAGTGAGTACGGTCCGAGCGCGGGACCGACCGGCGGAGCCGGGGTCGCCTTGCCCGCCTTGAGCTGCAGACCGATTTTGCCTACGACGCGTTTCGCCATGAGTCTCCTTTGCGACCGCCGCAAGGCGATCTACCCCTCATTAACGCGCCGGGCGTGGGGTGACGTGCGCGGCGCAACCCTGCGAGTATATCACGGCCAAGCTTGCGAGCCAAGGCGCCCGCCCCGGCTGCCGCTGCCGGAACCCGGCGGCGCACTTGCGTGCTCGCGCGCCCGGTAGGGCAGTGCCACGACCATTCGGGTGCCGCCGCCTTCGCGTGCGGTCCCAAGGGGCTGCATGCCGAACGAGCGGAGAATCAAAAGACCGCGGCCGGATTCTGCGAGGGCGGGCGGCTCGAGCCTTGCGGCCGTGCTCCAGGGCTTCGAGCCACGGTCGGCTACGCTCAAATACGGAATGCCGGCGTGCCATGTAAGCTCGACTTCGACCGGTCCCGGTGCGTGCCGCACGACGTTTCCGAGCAGTTCGCCGAAGGCGTGTTCGGCGCGCATCACTTCGTCCTCGTTCGCGCCGCAGGCGCTGTAATACTGGGCAAACGAAGCCCGCGCGCCGCTCGCACCGGTCGCTTCGGCCGCTTTGAAGTGCCAGGGCTGCGGCTCGCGCTCGGCCGGTCCGAGAAGTCCGATCGCAATCGTTGCAACCGCGACGTCGTCGAGCTGCTGCGCCGGCACGAGTTCGCTTGCGAGTGCCCGCGCGTCGATAATTCCGCTCGCCAGCACGGCGTGAAGGCGGCGCTCGCCCTCGATCGGATCGCGCGCGGCTTCGATCAACCCGTCGGTAAAGAGCGCGATCACGTCGCCGTCGCGCAAACCGAGCGTATGGTCCTCGTACTTCGGCCGCAGTTCCACACCGAGCGGCAGCCCCCCGAACGCGAGCGACCGAGCCGCGCCCGCGCGCGAAAAGGCCGGTGGTGGATGCCCCGCCGACGCATACGTAAAGGTGCCGAGCCGTGTATCGATGACCCCGAATAGCGCCGTCACGGTCTGCTCGGGATCTTCGGCTCCGAGCGAGTGGGCCGCGCGCTCCAACACGATCGAGGGCGCCGGATCGTCGAAAGCGGCGGCCCGCAAAAGCTCGCGCACGCGCAGCATGCGCACCGCAGCATCGATGCCGTGTCCGCTCACGTCGCCCACACAAACGGCGATACGCCGTTCCCCGACCGCAAACGCGTCGTACCAATCGCCGCCCAGATTTTCGTCGGCGGCGGCCGGCAAATAGACGTGCGAAAACGCGAGCCCCGCACAACTCGGAAAGCTCGCCGGTAGGAACGCGGTCTGTAGGGTCGCGGCGAAGCGGTGCTCCCGAGCGAAGAGATCGCGAAGGTGAGCCGCGTGCCGCCGTTCCTCATCGACATTCGTCGATGTGCCGTACCAGCGCGCGACCCGGCCGTGCTCGTCGCGCATCGGAACGACGCGGGTAAGGAACCATCGAAAAATTCCGTCTACCCCACGCAAGCGCAGATCGACTTCGAAATCACCTGCGTCGCTGCCGGCGAGCAACATCAACCGCTTGAAGTTCGCGAGATCGGCCGCGTGCACGACCGCTTGCCAGCGATCCTCGAGCGCAACGTCGCTCCGGCCCGCATAATCGAACCAGCGCTTGTTCACCCAATCGACGTCGCCCGTCGGTCGCGCCGTCCAGACGATCTGAGGAATCGTTTCTGCAAGCGTCCGTAGCGCCTCTTCGGCCGAGAGCCGTTCGCTGACCGAAGACGCGACGCGGCTCGCCTGCACCAGGATCGCACCGAGCACCGCGGCATAGCCGACCGTATCGAAGCCACGCGCCGCGTAAAATCCGAGCGAGTAACGTTCGTTCATGAAGACGGCTACGAGCGCTTCGAGGGCCGTTGCCGACGCCGCGACGGACGCCCAACATTCTATGGTCGAAAGCGCCCGCGAACGGAGGGTCAGCACGCCGATCGCAGCGATACTCAAGAGGAGAGACGCCATGCAGCTTTGCGCGTGCAGGGGCGAAAAGCCATTTTGGGCGATGAGATCCGGCAGGTGGTCGTTGGCGCCGAATATCAGTGCGATGCAGACGCTCGAGAGTCCGAACGCACAAACCGGCGGACCCCAAAACGGCAACACGACCCGGCGTTCCCGAGCGGGCAGACTGACGAGCGCGTAGAGGAGCAGACCGGCCGAAAAACCGACGCGTGCGAGCGTGAAGCAGTCCGCCGCGACTTCGTGCCCGGGGCCCGCAAAGCCGCGCCAAATGATGTTCTCCGGCAGTGCGAGGGCCGTACCGATAATGAGCGGCACCACGAATACGTAAGCGGCCGCGAGAACGGCTAAGGCGACGTTCGCCTCGATACGCGCGCGAACGAGCAGCAGCGTCGCCGTGACGAGTGCCATGATGGCAACCAGGAACAGGTCGAGCGGCAGAAAGAACGGCAGCACCGGCAGCGTTTGCCGGAGCAGCGGAAGCAGAAGGCAAGCGCCGCCGAGCATCGCAACGACGACCGCAAACGCATACGACCGTTGCGAACCGATCCGAAAACTCGTCAGGCGAAATCGCTTGGAAGCGAACGCCCCGGTCACTTTGCAGCCATCGCTCTAAGCATCGGCAACGAGCGAACAATCCTAAGAGCGCCTTCCCGCGAAGGCGCCGCCGAGTTCTTAGGTGGTGGGGTCCAAACCCGGCCGAACGTTAAAGCGCCGCGCGACCGTGCCGCCGACGTAGCCAGAGATGCCGAGCAGCGAAAGCGCTACCGCGTTCGAGCAAACGTCACCGAGCGTCAGGCGGCCGGCTGAGGAACGTGCGGTCGAACCCTCATCGCCGTCGAGCGAGCCTTCGGTCGCAACGGCACCGCGGCGCAGAGCCGCTAGACTATAGAAACCGACTGCGCAAAAATTCAAAGTCGCGTGGAAGGCCGCGAGCGGCCGAGCCGACGGACGCTCGGGCGAGAAGCGCAACAAATCCCGCAAACCGAAAAGACCGGAGGCAACGCCACCGATCAAGCCGACGACGATAGCGCGCTGGGACGCGCGCGCGAATTTGTTATCGTCCCGCCCGAGATGCGATGCCAGATCCAAGCCGAGGCTCGTGCCCCAGGCCAGGAGCGGCACCCCGACTGCGATCGGATGAATCGAATAGTGCTTCTCTTCGCTCACGCGCGGATTCGCTTAGACTTTTTCGATTTGATAGAACTCGAGTTCGACCGGCGTTTCGCGGCCGAAGATCGAGATGAGCGCGCGCACTTTCTCTTTTTCCGGCTGAATTTCGTCGACGATACCCGTGAAGTCGAAGAACGGGCCGCTCGTAACTTTGACGCGATCGCCCTTGGCGAAATCGATCTTGAGCTTGGGCGTCTCGATGCCCATCTGCTTGAGAATCGTTTTGACTTCTTTCTCTTGCAGCGGTACGGGCTTCTCGCCCGCGCCCGGAGAACCGACGAAACCGGTTACGCCCGAGGTGTTGCGCACGACGTACCAGGACTGGTCGTCCATGTCCATTTCGACGAGCACGTAGCCCGGAAACACCTTTTTCGGGGTGATCTTGCGCTTGCCGTCCTTGAACTCGACTTCGTCTTCCATCGGGACGAGCACGCGGAAGATCTTCTCCTGCATATTCATCGAATGAATCCGGCGCTCGAGATTGGCCTTGACCTTATTTTCGTAGCCGGAATACGTGTGGATGACGAACCAGTTGCGACGTTCGCTCTTGGTATTGACGAGGGCGGCGGGCGCGACGACGGGCTCCGCCGGAATGACATTATCCACGAGATCCTCTAACGATGTATCCAGCCGAAAATCAGCCCGAAGAGCTGATCGGCAAGATACGTATATAAGCCGACGGAGATGACGAGTCCGATCGTCAGGATGGTAGCCGAAACCCACTCGGGGCGAGTCGGCCACGTAACGCGGCGCATCTCATTGACGAGATCGCGGATAAAGCGCTCGGCACTTTGCTGGCGCGCCGCGCGATCGCTCGCTCCGGCACGGACTGGCGGACGCCCGGGTCCCGGCGGCCGTACCGTCGTCCCGCTTCCTCCCGTTGGCCTATTCATGCGCTCGTGCTCCCTTTTCGTAAAATCTGGCAGGGCGGACAGGACTCGAACCTGCAACCGACGGTTTTGGAGACCGCAACTCTACCAATTGAGCTACCACCCTTTGTCTTGGGCGACTCGATCGCTCGGCACCGGACTGCGTCGCTACGGACCTTGTGGACATTAAGTCCACTGCGGTCCTAGGCTCCTTGCCGGAGCCGAGCGATCGAGCCGCATCGTACTGGTAGGGGACGAGGATCGTACGGGGTGCCGCGGCGTGAGATCGAGCCATGTTCTGTTATCGTGCCACATCGTGCTGGTGAAAACGTGTAAGTGGCTGCCATGAACCGGGGATTCGGCGTCGGCCGGTTACTTGGTTTCGCGGTGGGCGCGGGTGCAGCGGCAGAAGCGGCAGTATTTCGACAGCTCGAGGCGGTCGGTGTTGTGTTGCTTGTTCTTTTGGGTGTTGTAGTTACGGCGCTTGCACTCTTGACAAGCGAGGACGACCATCACCCGGTTCTCTTTTTTCGCCATTTACGTTTCCCTATGCGCCAATCCGACATGAAGAAAACGGACGCGCGGTCCGTTCCTGCCCAAACTATACCACGCGCACGAGGCGTCTGTAAACGCCGGACCACCCCCGGGCTGCACGCTCTCGGGAATCGCGGGCGGCTCCGCCCTACTCGGCGGCCGAAGAACGTGGATCGGCAAGGCTCCGCTCAGAAAAGGTGCGGTCGATAGTCGAAGTCCGGTGGACGGCGGCGCCGCTGCGCCTCGTGCTTTTGTGGAAACGCATTCCGACGAAAGCCTGCGACGTGTCGGCACGCTGTCTTCCGCCGATTAATTGCCGGTACACGAGAAGGCGCTTGCCGTTTGTCGCACGCTCGAGTGGTTCGTGACGATCGGCAGACCGTTTTTCGGAAAGCGTCTTGAGAGAGGGCCTAAGGACGACCCGGGCCGTCTCGGCCGGCAGCGGGGGTTCGATCCGCACGTCGTAGCCGGCAACCCGGCTCCGAGATGCGACCACCGTAAGGTGCCTCCGGCAGAGCGATCGGGAGTAGTCGACTCCGTTGCGTGCCACGGTGATCTCGTAGGCACGCGAAGCTCCGCAGCGTTCACTTCGCCCGATAACAAATTCGCAAGGCATCTCCGGACCTCCGCACTCTCTCATAAAGCACCATCCCCGCACGACGCATGAAACAGCGGCTTATGGTGCTTCGCTCGTGCTATCGAGTAGCTGATTTGCAACTCGACGAAAGCGTTGTTCGTCAGAACGCGACGCGGAGCACACCGCTCGTCGCCCAGACGCTATCGATGCCGGCGGTACGAGCCCGAGCGAAGGTCGAGGATGGTGACGACGCTTTCAAGGTGCGCCGGGGCGTCATTTTTTAAGAATGATTTGCAACTACGCCATCTTTTATGAAAAGGACCCGTGCGAATGATCCGGCTCACCGCTAATCGCTTTACATTCACCTCATCGCGGTCGAAGAAGTGTGACCGTAGCGACACGATGCCGAGAACCGACACAAACCAATAAACAATTAGTTTCCGGTATGCGACACCTACAGTATCTAATCGTTAAGGTGTCAACTTTATGGTCAAGACCGTCGCCTCCATCGCTCTCGCCGCAGCGAGTATCGCCTGCACGACTGGTAGCGTTTTAGCCCACGCGGACTCAGGCTTTTACCTCGCATACAGCCCTGGAAAATACGTCCAGTATATCGCGCTCGTTCGTTCCGGGCGCAACGTAAGCGGCTACTTGGAAGCGATTCGCGTTTCCGCGAAATCGCCTGATGGCCAACTCCGCACGCAGTCGTTTGCAAAGCGCAACGGCGAGTCGCTCGTGTTCGGAGAAGCGGTCGCATCGGCGACGTCGCAAGGTTACGTCGTCAGCGCGACGGCCCCGAACGGCTCCATTACGCAGCTGCGATTCTTACCTGCGAGCGCGCAAGCCGTCAATGCCGCCATCACCGCCCAATCCGCTTCCGTTAGCCGTGCGCGGTACCTTTCGGACCGGTCCGCTGCGAGCGCCGAAGTTCGCTTATACAGTAAAATGTCGGCCGAAGACTCTGCTCGGCTGGCTAGTGCGCAAAGCGCGATCGAAGCGGCCGCCGCAGCACTTACCGAATCGCAGCGAACGGGCGATCATCTCTCGGCCGTAGCGCGGCAAGCGCGGCTCGATGCGGATGCGGCCGTCAATAGGCCGGGCGTAAGCTTCGCGCAAAATCAGACCCGCTTAATCGCGCTGCGAATCGCGGACGACGCCGAGCAAGCCGTGGTCGTTGCGCAGCACGTGACCGATGTTGCGGGAGCGGTCGTGGCCACGACACGAGCAGAAATCGACAAGCTCCGTCTCCACTTCGCGCAAGCCGCGGCGCGGGCCGGAGCGATTGCCGCTCGTCTCGCGCCGGATGCCACAACCGGGCGCTAGCGCGCTCCGTGCGCTCGGGCGGAATCGAACCGCCAGCCTAGGGCTTAGGAGTCCCTCGCTCTATCCAATTGAGCTACGAGCGCCTGCGCTCACCCGGCTTACTCGGGCGCGAGCCGCAACACCTCGTCGAGCTCGAGCCAAGCACCGCAGCAGAAGACTACCGCAACGGTGCCGAAGCCCGCGAGCATGTCGAAAGGGAACCAAAGTTGAGCGTCGCGCCGAGTCCGCTGCCCGCGTCGTAAAAATGCTTAACTCCGGTGCCCCGGGCGTCATGCTCGAAGATTCTATCGCGAACGATTGGGAGCACGTCGCCCTCGGCATGCGCAACGTCGTCGCGGCACTGTAAGACGGCACGCGCGCGGCGGTACGGAACGTCATTCGATACAGAAACGGCGATCTCAACGGACGGGGCGCGAGCTTGCTCGACGGCTATATGGAAGACCTCGCGACCGACCGCATCTACCGCTTGATGATCGCGCAATGCGTGAAAGTCGGGATGCACACTGCTGCAGCGGACGTAAGGGCGATCTTCGATCAAGAACTCGCGAAAACTCGTGGCTTCGGGGAAAGAACCGGGCGGTCCAGAAACCTTGCATGAGGCGCGACGCGTCGGCGAAGCGACGATCGTGCAAGGCGCGTTCGACCCCGTCTAAACGGTGAGGTAACAAACGTGGCGAAAACGATCGATAGCAAGCGACGCACCGAGCCCGGCTCCGGCGCGAGCGATCGCACGATCTCGGATGTTCCGCTCAAAACGGTTTACGGTCCACAAGACGTCGCCGGACTCGACGTCGAGCGCGATCTCGCGCGACCGGGCGATTATCCGTACACGCGCGGCATTCACGCGGGCGGTTATCGCGATCGTTTGTGGACGATGCGTCAATTCGCGGGCTTCGGCAACGCGAAACAGACGAACGAACGCTATCATTTTTTGCTCGCGCAGGGACAGACGGGACTCTCCGTCGCCTTCGATATGCCGACCCTAATGGGTTTCGATTCGGACGCTCCCAAAGCGCTCGGCGAAGTCGGCCGCTGTGGCGTGGCGATCGACTCGCTGCGCGATATGGAAGTGCTCTTCGAGGGCATCGACCTCGGCGAAATTACGACGTCGATGACGATCAACGGCCCGGCTGCCATCGCGCTCGCGCAATACGTCGCGACCGCAGAAGGCAAAGGCGTCTCGCGCCGTCAGCTCGGCGGCACGCTGCAAGCAGATATTCTCAAAGAATACATCGCGCAAAAAGAATGGATCTTTCCGCCCCGTCCGCACGTGCGCCTCATCGTCGACATGATAAAGTTTTGCACGGCCGAGATGCCTAGGTGGAACACGATTTCGGTAAGCGGGTATCACATTCGCGAAGCGGGTTCGACCGCCGCACAAGAACTCGCATTCACGCTCGCCAACGGCTTCGCATACGTGGAAGCGGCGGTGGCCGCGGGGATGGACGTCGATTCGTTCGCGCCGCGGTTGTCGTTCTTCTTTAACTCGCATATCGATTTCTTCGAAGAGATCTGCAAGTTTCGCGCCGCGCGGCGGATTTATGCGCGACACATGCGCGAACGCTTCGGTGCGAAAGATCCGCGCTCGTTAACGTTGCGGTTCCACACGCAGACGGCCGGCTGCAGCGCCACGGCGCAGCAACCGGAGAATAATATCGTGCGCGTCGCCTACGAGGCGATGGCCGCGGTCCTGGGCGGCACGCAATCGCTGCATACGAATTCGATGGACGAAGTGATGGCGCTGCCGACGGAAAAATCGGTCGAGATCGCCCTACGTACGCAGCAGGTGCTCGCGTACGAAACCGGCGTTACGAACGTCGTCGATCCACTTGGCGGTTCGTACTTCGTCGAAGCGTTAACGGACGAACTCGAACGAGCGGCCGAAGCGTATTTCGAACAGATCGCCGCGTATGGCGGCGTCATCGAAGCGATCGAAGCCGGGTTTTTCCAACAAGAGATCGCCGATGCGTCGTACCGGTACCAACGCTCGCTCGAAACGAAAGACCGCGTCATCGTCGGCGTCAACGCGTTCGAGCGCGAAGAGAGCGAGGAAGATCTCAACCTTCTCAAGATCGGGCTCGACGTCGAACGCGGCCAAGCGGCAGCCGTCGCGGGCGTCCGCGCGAATCGCGACGGGACGGCCGTGGCGGCGGCGCTCGCCGAACTCAAACGCTGTTGCGCGGACGAGTCGCGTAACGTAGTGCCGCCGCTCATCGAGGCCGTGAAGGTGCTGGCAACCGAGGGCGAGATCGTCGAAGCGATGGTGGACGTGTTCGGGCGATATACAGAGCGCGCCGCGTTCTAGGCCTTCGCGACCCTGCTCGCGATGCAGTATACGTTTCGCGGACGAATGGCGCTCGATTCCGCGCCACGGTCCCGTTCTTGCGACACATAGCTGCGCCGAACCGCAGCGGGAGCGCGACGATGCGGATCTCGGCACGATCGCTCGATCAGGCCGAACGTGGTCTACGCCTCCTTAACTCTCTGAAGCGTTGACGTATAAGGAGTCGCCGTGTGACTCAAACGCGTTGACCGGGTAGAGCCCGCGCGGACCACGTAACCCTTCAGATCACTTTTTCGAAAACGTAATTTTTGCTGACGAAGGCGTCGTCGGGCCCGCTCGTATCCGAAATCGCAACGAGCCGACAAGAAGTTTTAAGCGTGGCCAAG
>CAXTIY010000088.1:0-10534 GCA_964244215.1 uncultured bacterium | reverse complement strand
GAAGAAGGCGGCCGTCACACGCCGTTCTTTGCGAATTACCGTCCGCAATTTTATTTCCGTACGACGGACGTAACGGGGACGATCAAGTTGCCGGAAGGCGTCGAGATGGTCATGCCGGGCGACAACATTACGATGGATGTCGAGCTCATCACTCCGATCGCGTGCGAAGAAGGCTTACGTTTCGCGATTCGTGAGGGTGGCCGTACCGTCGGAGCGGGCGTCGTCACGGCGATTCTCGCCGATACCGCAGTTGCCGCAAAGGCGAAGTAGACAACCGTCATGGCTAAACAAAAGATTCGCATCCGACTCAAAGCATACGATCACAAGATTCTCGATCAATCGGCGGAGCGAATCGTCGACACGGCAAAGCGCACGGGAGCGTTCGTTAGCGGGCCCGTGCCGTTGCCGACCGAGATCAATCGTTTTTGCGTTAATCGTTCGCCGCACGTCGATAAGAAGTCACGCGAACATTTCGAAATGCGCACGCACAAACGCCTCATCGACATCTTACAGGCGTCGCCGAAAACGATGGATGCACTGATGCATCTCGATTTGCCGGCCGGCGTAGATATCGAACTCAAAGCCTAATCGCTCTTGCTCTGCGTAGAGCTTTAATCGATTACCAACACGAGCGCAGAAGAAATCGTGCGTGATGAGAGAATCGTTGTCCATGCCGATTCCTCTTCAAGTCACACACGAACGCAGCTTCGGCGGAACGCGCCGTCGTATCTATCAACTGCTCGCAGAGATGGGCACGTCGGCCGATGCTATTTGGCCGTTCGCCGCGCAGCCTTTTCTGCGTAGCGCGGGCCCTCTGGCACCGGGCCGGACGGAAGAATGGCATAGTGGCGTGCATGCCGTTCTCGACGACGTCGTTCCCGAAGAACGAATAGTTTGGCGCTTTAAGAACGACGGTTTCGATGGAACGCACGGCTTCTATCTCGAGGCCGATGCAAAGAAGACTCGTCTCGTACACCGCATCGAAGCGACGCTCTCCGATACGGACGGACGATTGTTTTGGCGACGTCTCGAAGACGTCAACGAGCGGCAGATGGATGCGCTCTTCGATAAACTCGAACGCGTGCTACGGCGCTAACCCCGGCCCGTCGGGCAACTCGATTGCAGCGATAAACGAGCGAAAGGCGCGATCGACGCGTGCGCGTTCGCCCGTTGCCAGTACGTCCAGGAGTAGACCGCGCACGACGGCTACCAGGAGCGTCGCGAGCGCCGCGGCGCGTTCGCGCGAGAAGCCTTGACGCTCGAGCGTGCGGGCGAACGGTGTGATCCATCCGGTCGAGACCGTTCTTAGAAACGGTGCGTGACGGCGGCGATCCGCAAGCGCCATACCGTAGCTTTCGAAAAGCAGCCGTAACAAACGATCGTGGCGCGGCGCCGTTAGCCATTGCCACGATCGTAGCAGCAGCGTTCGCGCGTCGTGCTCGGCGCTTCGCTCGTACCACGCTTCTAAAAGCCGCAGCTGCCGGCGACTGGTCTCTTCCAAGATCGCGACGACGAGCGCGTCTTTCGAACCAAAATGATAGAGCATCGTCCGCGGGCTCGTATCGATCGCCTTCGCGAGCGGCCGCAGCGATAAGTCGGTGAGTCCGTGCACGAGCACGTAGTCGACGATCGACGCGAGGAGTTCGCCGCGCAAGCCGGCGTCACGCGTACGTGGCACTCGGGTCTTATTCGGCGGATACCCGCGACTCACTCGCAAGCCCGCAATCGATCGCGGCGGTATCGAGTTCGTCGCAGAAGAAGACGTTGCGCGCTATGATCGTTCTCATTACCGGCGCTACCGCCGGCTTCGGTGCCGCAATTGCCCGCCGTTTCGCACGGGACGGCGCACGCGTTATCGCCGCAGGCCGGCGGATCGAAGCGCTCGAGCCGCTGCAGGCGGATTTCGGCGCGGCGATTTGTCCGCTCGCGCTCGACGTGCGCGACCGCGCCGCCGTTACGGCGGCGATCGGCGGCTTGCCGACCGAGTTCGCTGCGATCGATCTCCTGGTCAACAATGCAGGCCTCGGGCTCGGGCTCGCTCCGGCGCACGAAGCACAGCTCGACGATTGGGATACGATGGTCGATACGAACGTGAAAGGT
Source organism: uncultured bacterium (assembly GCA_964244215.1). Classification (GTDB taxonomy): domain Bacteria; phylum Vulcanimicrobiota; class Vulcanimicrobiia; order Vulcanimicrobiales; family Vulcanimicrobiaceae; genus CAXTIY01. The sequence continues at coordinate 8,434 of CAXTIY010000088.1, read as the reverse complement.
TTGCTTTACGTAACGCATGCCGTCTTACCGGGCATGGTCGCGCGCGATCGCGGACACGTCGTCAATCTCGGGTCGACGGCCGCGCACTTTCCGTATCCCGGCGGTAACGTCTACGGCGCGACGAAAGCATTCGTTTACCAACTATCGCTCAATCTACGCGCAGATCTGTTAGGGACCGCGGTTCGCGTAACCGATATCGAACCGGGGCTCGTCGGCGGCACCGACTTTTCCACGATTCGCTTTAAAGGCGATCGCGCGAAAGCCGATGCGCTATACGCCGGAACGACACCGTTATCGCCCGAGGATATCGCAGACGCCGTCCATTGGGTTGCGACGCGACCCGCTCACGTCAATATAAATTCGGTTCAGATGATGCCCGTCTGTCAGGCGTTTGCGCCGCTCGCCGTGAAGCGCTCGACCCCCGGATGAGGGCGCCTGCGCTAGGCTCTTACGGGCACGCGCTTCGCGCGCTCGTATTGTTTGGGCCACGTAATCTCCGCGCCGAGAGCGAGTGCGGCGTGCAAAGGCCAATACGGATCGCGTAAGAGTTCGCGCGCGAGTAGCGTAATATCCGCGCGGCCCGCACGGATAATCTCGTCGGCTTGCTCGGCTTCGGTAATAATACCGACGGCGCCCGTTGCGATACCGGCCTCGCTGCGAATGCGCTCTGCGAACGGCACTTGGTAATTCGGTTCTGCGACGATGCGTTGCGCTTGCGTAAGCGCTCCCGACGACGTGTCGATAAGGTCCACGCCGAGCGGCACGAGCGTCCGCGCGAGCGCGACGGAGTCGTCGACGCTCCAACCGCCCTCGGCCCAATCGGTCGCAGAAATACGCACGAAAAGCGGCACGTCGTCCGGCAGCGCGGCGCGTACCGCTTGCGAAACTTCGCGTAGGAAGCGCGTTCTGTTTTCGAACGAACCGCCGTATGAATCCGTGCGCTCGTTCGCGAGCGGCGACATAAATTCGTGCAGCAAGTAACCGTGTGCGGCGTGTATCTCGATCACGCGGAAGCCGGCCGCGAGCGCGCGATGCGTCGCCGCGACGAAGTCGGCCGTGGTGCGCGCGATCTCCGAAAGCGACATCGCGCGAGGCGCGGCGTCGGCAGGCTTATACGGTAACGCGCTCGGCGCGAGCGGTTGCCAGCCGCCATCCTCGGGCGCGAGCGTGGAATCGCCTTCCCACGGAACGGCGACGCTCGCTTTGCGGCCCGCATGAGCGAGTTGTATGCCGGGGACGGCGCCTTGCGCCGTCACGAATGCCGTGATTTGGCGGAGCTTCGCGATGTGCTCGTCGCGGTAGATGCCGAGATCGTGCGGCGAGATACGGCCCTCGGCACTTACGGCCGCAGCCTCCGTTATAATGAGACCCGCACCGCCGACCGCGCGGCTGCCGAGGTGGACGAGATGCCAATCGTTTGCGAAGCCGTCGTTACTCGAATATTCGCACATGGGCGAGACGGCGATTCGATTGCGCAGCGTCACGCCGCGTATGGTCAAGGGCTCGAATAGACTAGGCACGTACCGTTTAAAGCGCGCCCGGCGCGTGAAGTTTCAGCCGGGCGGGTTCGAACGTGCCGAGCGAGGCTTACGGCGAGGGAGCCGCTGCCGGCTGCATATGCGGTTTCATCTGCGCTTCGAACTGCGTGCGCTGATCCGGCGTTAAGACGCCTTCGATCTGTCCGCGAAGCGCTTCGCGCGTTTCGGGTGTCGCGCTCGAACGCGCGTCGCGGTACGACGTCATGTAGGCCTTGATCTTGGTCTTCTGATCGTCGCTGAGATTGAGCTCCCGTAGCGCCGACATCATCTTATTCTTATGATGGGGGTGAGCGGCCATGGCGGGTGCGGCCGACGCTTCGGCTGCGGCCGGTGCGGCCGGCGTGGTTTGGGCGAATGCGGCGGCGGAGCCGGCGATTAGGCTGCCTGCGAAAAGCGGCAGAACGAGCAGTTTACGGATAGCCACGGTGGTTAAAAACTCCTTTGGGTGGGTGCTCTCGAAACAACGGAGCTCCGAGCCTCCGCGTTGCACGCCTCGGTGAAGCGGGGATGAGAATACGATGAAGACGCATACAGACTATCTCCTCATCACGACGAAGGAGCGCTACGAAATACGCGACATCACGGACGACGTCGCCCGGATCGTCGCCGCCGCGACAATCCATGAGGGCATGGTCTTAATCAGCGCGATGCACATTACGGCGAGCGTCTTCGTCAACGATCACGAGCCGGGCTTATGGAGCGACATCATGGCTTGGCTCGAAGATCTGGCGCCCGCAAAACCGGATTACGCCCATCACCGCACGGGCGAAGATAACGCCGACGCCCATCTGCGGCGCATGCTTCTCGGCCATCAGGTGCTGCTTCCCATCACTCGCGGCGAACTCGACCTCGGTCCTTGGGAACGCGTCCTTTACGGCGAATTCGACGGCCAACGCCCCAAGCGCTTAGTCGTTAAAGTAATGGGCGAGTAAACTTAAGGCTTCGGCGTAATCGCGATCGCGTTCACGCCGTCGCTCGCATGCTCCGCGAACTGCTTGAAATTTTCGTGGAAGAGCAGGGCGAGTTTATTCGCCTGTGCGTCGTACGCGGCGCCGTCGGCCCAGGCGCTACGCGGATTGAGCACGTTTGAAGGCACGTCCGGCACCGCGGCCGGCAGCGCGAGCCCGAAGAACGGTTCGGTTTCGAACGTGGCATCGCGCAAAGAACCGTCGAGTGCGGCGTTGACCATCGCGCGCGTATGCGCGATCGAGATCCGTTTGCCGACGCCGTACGCGCCGCCCGTCCAGCCGGTGTTGACGAGCCAGCACGTTACCTCGTGTTTGGCTATTCGCTCGCCGAGTAATTTCGCATAGACCGTCGGATGGTGCACCATGAACGGCGCGCCGAAGCACGTCGAGAAAGTCGCGGTGGGCTCGGTCACACCTTGCTCGGTCCCCGCAACCTTCGCCGTGTAGCCGGACAAAAAGTGATACATCGCTTGTTCGGGCGTGAGCCGCGCTATCGGCGGTAGAACGCCGAACGCATCGGCCGTCAACATGACGATCGTGCTCGGATTACCTGCGATCAAGCCCGGTACGACGTTGGGAATAAAATCGACGGGATAAGCGGAGCGCGTGTTCTCCGTTCTGGCTTCACTCTCGAGATCGAGGGCGCGCGTCGCGCGATCGAGCACGACGTTTTCGAGCACCGTGCCGAAGCGATGCGACGCGGCCCAAATTTCGGGTTCGGCTTTGGGCGAGAGGCGGATGACTTTCGCGTAACAGCCGCCTTCGAAATTAAAGACGCCCTCCTGCGACCAGCCATGCTCGTCATCGCCGACGAGCGGCCGCTTCGAATCGGCCGACAACGTCGTCTTGCCGGTTCCGGAAAGACCGAAGAATATCGCGCTATCACCCTGGGCACCGACGTTGGCCGAGCAGTGCATCGGTAGGACGCCGCGCAGCGGCATCAAGTAATTCATAAGCGTGAAGACCGACTTCTTGATTTCGCCCGCGTAGCGGGTGCCGCCGATCAAGACGAGCTTGCGCGCCATGTTGATGAGGATGAACGTTCCGCTACGCGTTCCGTCTCGTTCCGGCTCCGCTATGAAGTCGGCGGCGTCGACGACGGTAAAGCCCGGCTCGAAGTCGCTCGGCGCGCGCTCGGGCGTCAGGAACAGGTTACGCGCGAAGAGCGACTGCCACGCGTATTGCGTGATGATGCGGATCGGCAGTCGATAACGAGCGTCGGCGCCGGCATACGTATCGAGCGCGTATAACTCGCGTTCGCTCAAATACGCCGCGACGCGCGCGAAAAGTGCGTCGAAGATTTCTAGCGAAATTTCTTTGTTGGTGTCGCCCCAGTTGATGTGCTTCTCGCTGCCGGGTTCTCTAACGAAGAACTTATCTTTAGGTGAACGGCCGGTGTGATCGCCCGTCGAAACGACGAACTGCCCGTCGGCACCGATCTGCCCTTCCTCGCGTCGCAACGCATGCTCGTAGAGTGCGGCAACCGAGAGATTGCGATGGATGTCCGTCGCCGAAAACCCGAGGATCTGCAACTCATCGCGAAGGCGCTCGTCTATGGCGGGCATCGTTAGCATGGCGAAACTCCAGGAAGCCGTAGTACGTTGGATTTTCTCAAATCTTCCGCACGTCGCCTTCACTGCAGAAGTGACGGGACCCTCGAGTACGCTCCGGCGTTAGTACCGTGCTATAGCATTTGAGTGCGCGCGGCGGAGGAAGCTACCGGAGGCTGCCCTATCCGTCGGCGCGAACGCCCGTGCGGCTATGCGATTCTTAGCTCGCTCCGTAGCGCTGATGTTTGTGACGCTTGCCGTAGCGTTGCCGGCGCGCGCGGATGAACCACGGGTTACGATCGGCACGTTGCCCGCGGGAAAGCTCGATGCGATCACGGACGTCGCGGGCGTTATGGTCGGGCAAGTCACCAAGATCGAGCAGGCTCCGGGGCCGCTCGTGCCCGGGGTTGGGCCCGTGCGAACCGGCGTGACGGTCGTGCTACCCAACGACGATCCGTGGACGAAGCGTGTGGCGGCGGCGACGTACGATCTCAACGGTAACGGCGAACTTACGGGAGCCCACTGGGTCGATGAGTCGGGATTTCTCGAGGTTCCGATCGCCTTAACCAATACGCTCGACGTGCCTCGCGTCGACGACGGCGTTATCGATTGGCTCGTCGCCAAACACCCGCAGATCGGCGTGAACGAAGACGTGCCGTTGCCGGTGGTCGCCGAATGCGACGATCAAGGGCTAAACGACATTGTGGGCCGCCACGTCAGCCCGGGCGACGCGGTCGTCGCGCTTACGAACGCTCGTCCGGGCCCCTTCGAACGCGGCGACGTCGGCGCGGGCACGGGCATGCGGGCGTTCGATTTCAAAGCCGGTATCGGCACGGCCTCGCGCCGGGTGCCCGCGCGTTCCGGTGGCTATACGGTCGGCGTCTTGGTCAACGCGAATACGGGCTCGCGCGACGAACTCCATATCGACGGCGTACCCGTCGGCAGATACCTCGAGCACGTCCTCGAACCGACTATTTCTGACCGCGCTCTCCTGCCCGCGCACGGCCGCGCCGCCGACGGCAGCATCATCGTTACGATCGCGACGGACGCCCCGCTCGAGGCGCGTCAACTGCGCGAACTCGCGAAGCGAGCCACGCTCGGGCTCGCGCGCACGGGCGTCACCTCGCACGTATCCAGCGGCGATCTTTTGATCGCGTTCAGCACGACGCATCTCTATCCGCGCGAACCGGCACTGCCGCTCGCGGTAACGCTCGTGAATAGCGACGACGTCATGGACGACCTGTTCTTGGCCACCGCCGAAGCGACCGAAGCCGCGGTGATCGACGCGCTGTTTTCGGCCAAGACGCTCTCGGGAGCGCGCGGGCTCACTTTCTACGCGCTTCCTGCCGCGCGCGTGCGCTCGCTCATCGCTCACGCAAAGCATTCTTTACCGTAAGCCACATAGCATTACGACGATTCTTCGGTTATTATGTACTCGAGCGCAGCGTCGCCGCGTGCGGTGGCCAAAGGCGCAAAAAGCTTGTCCGTAAGAGGCAAGGGGGCAACGAGGCGTTCCAGCGCAAGCTGGGGCGCCTCGTTGTTAGTGAGCGAGCGTGCGGCGTCGTTCGTCAGCGGCGTCAGTGAGTCGTAGCTCGCGCTACGTCGCGCGAGCGGTTGGCGTCAAGAACAACGGCTTCAGCGGTAAGACGGCGTCGATCGAGTTATCGCCCGAGGTTACATGGCAGAACGCCTGATTGCGCGTCATCGAGAAAAGCACGCTCGGATCGATGCCGTTTGCGTTATACTTGGTAGCGCGCGCGAGGAGCGCGAGCGTCGCATCGTCGTCGGTTTTGAAGAAGATCTTCTGCGTAAAATTTTGCAAGGCCGCATCGACGTGCTGCCGCGACAGCACGGAGTAAAGCGACGAAACGCCTTGCGTCGTCGCGAGCACCATACATCCCGCCGAACGCAAAATGCCGAGCGAGGAAATATCGGATTCCGATATGCAGAGCTGGTATTCGTCGACTCCGAAGACGATCGGGCGCCGCTGATCGAGCGTCGGTTGCGCCCGCCTGCTCTCGAGTGCCGTGAAGAAACGACGCTTCGCCAAGGTGTAAATGGCGTGTGCCGCCCGCTCGTAGCGGTTGCGCGGTACGTGTAAGACGATGACGTTGCCGTCGAAGACGGAATCCATCGAAACGAGATTGCGTTTTCGTGCAAACGTTTTTGCGATGGAGACGTCGCGAAGCGGTTCGAGCAATTGTGAGATCGCGAATTGCACGGTGCGCCTAGCGTCGGGCGTCAACTGCATGTAACGCGCGTCTTCATAACTCATCGCTTCACGAATCGTCCAGGCTGCGTCGTCTTCACTGCCGAGCGTGCGCAAACGTTCCATCGCCTGGATGCGTACCATCGCGGCGAACTTTTCATCGAAGCAATAGTAAGTCAAGTGTTCGAACGTGTAGTATTGGTCGCCCGCGGCTTGCAGCATCCGAAGCACGTTTTTCATCCGGACCACGCCGGCATCGATCCATTGCAACGCATCGTCGGCGATGCGGCCGTAGGTATCGCGAAAGTAGATCGAGTCGACGTCGGGATTGCCCGTAAGCAACTCGAGCCCGATCTCGCTTCCGGGAATGACCACGAGTGCTTCTCGACCCGCGAGGCGCGCGAGCTCGCACGCCTCGTCGACCGCTTCGGGCTTGGCTGCGATGATGAAGGCGCCGGCACCGAGATCCGAGAGCATGCTCTGCAACATCGGGTTGTACGCGCGCGTGGTCTTGCCGGCGCCGGAAGAACCGAAGATCATCGTATGCCGGCAGAGGTCGTCCACCCCGAACGTCACCCGGTGCGAACCTTCGCCGATACTTAGTGCGTTTGGGAGGGTCCCGGGCGAATGGTTCACAGTTCCTCGCGGCGGCGTCGGTCGAGCGTACGTTAGTACATCGTCATTTCAACCGAGCGCCGCTAGCGGTACGGGAGCACATTGTAAAGACAATGGCGCCCGTTTAAAGCCCTATGCGACGTGCATCGGCGCGAGTTCGTGCGCCGATAAGACGGCACCGGGCGAGATAACGTGGCGCTTGAGGCCGAGCAAGGTCGGATCGACGCCGAGTGCGAGCGCGACGAGCTGCGGCAGATGAAAAGTCGGGAGATCCGTGCGGCCCCAGCGTGCGACGGAATCGGCCTGGTAGCCGTCGAGTGCGAGATGGCAGAGCGGGCACGGCGTGAGAACGGCTTCCGCGCCGTTGTCTTTGGCCATGCGCATGTTTTGGCCGACCATGTTGGCCGCGATGCCGTCCTTCTCGAGTTGCACGTGAAAGCCGCAGCAGCGCGTTTTGCCGGCATAATCCACGGGCTCGCCGCCGAGCGCCGTGATGAGGTCCTCGAGCGAATGCGGATTACGGGCCGATTCCCAGCCGTTGACCGACTCCGGCCGAATGATATGGCACCCGTAGAACGGAGCCACCTTGAGCCCGCGTAGCGGGTTCGTTACCATCTTCGAAAGCTCGTCCAGGCCGATGTCGTCGATGAGCATCCATAAAAGATGCCGGACGGAGACCGTCCCCTTGTAACTGACGTTGAACTTGCCGAGGATGGCGTTCGATTGCGCCATGCGCAGTTCGTCTTCGAGCAATTCCTTATTCGACGCACGCATGTGGCCCGTACACGTCGAGCAAATCGTAATGACGTCGTCGAGCCCGAGTGCCTCGGCTTGGGCATAGGTGCGGGCGTTGAGCACGCGCGCGACGTCGCGGTTGACGTCGTTGAGCACGGATGCACCGCAGCACGAGGCGGCGGTGAGTTCGACGAGCTCGACGCCGAGCCGGTCGGCGAGCAACATGGTGGAATTGAAGAGTTCGGTACACGACTCTTTGGCGACACAGCCCGGAAAGAAGCCGTAGCGCTTCATTTCGGCTGACTTGGAACGGCGCTTCGCGGGAAGCACGTCTGCGATGACTGACATTAAGCGACCGGGACCTCCATGGCTTCGAAAATCGTCCGGATCTCGGCGATCTTCTCGACCGGATGCATGATGAGCGGCGGTATCTTGCCTCTGGAGGCGAGCCGCAGACCCAGCGGCATGACTTTGAGCAAACCTTTGAAATTAAAGCGGCCGACGGTTCCGACGATTACTTCGTTCTCGGCGAGCATGCCCGACTGCTTGATGGTTTTTGCGACCGTCAGCGCATGACGTGGCCCAGGCGCGTCGGTGAGCCCGACTTCGATCGAGATGCGTTTCGTATCGATGATGCGATCGTGCGGATCGACGTGCTTTGGGCAATACGAACAAGCGTAACAGTGCGCGCAGAGCCAAAGATAATCGTCAGCGATTTGAGCGGTTCGCTCTTTTCGCTTACTATCGCGAGTATCCTCGATGAATCGATACGCGTAAGCGATTGCCGCTGGCCCTGCAAACGCCGGATCAACGGAAACC
>CAXTIY010000087.1:0-10665 GCA_964244215.1 uncultured bacterium | reverse complement strand
TCTCACCCGAGATTATCGCGGCCTATGGCAAGCGCGCGACCGGCGAGAAATACTTAATCGTGCCGAACAAAGACAGCGGCTAATCGTCGCGCCCAGGGCCGCGGCTCGCGCCCCAGGACCGGCGTGCGTCTTATGCCGTTACCAGCGCATCTTCCGATAAGACGGCGCGAACGGCGCGAACGCGAGCAGCTATTCGCGCGAACGTGGCCGGATCGATCGCTTGCGCCGCATCGCAGCGCGCGTGCTCGGCGGCCGGATGCATCTCGATGATCGCGCCGTCGAGACCGGCCGCCGCTGCCGCGAGCGTTAGTGGCTCGATGAGCGTCCGCTGACCCGTCGCATGAGACGGATCGAGAATGACCGGCAGATGCGTCAATTCTTTGAGCCGCAGAGCGCCCGCGAGATCGGCGACGTTGCGCGTATGGCGATCGAAGCCACGAATACCGCGCTCGCAAAGGACGACGTTCGGATTATTCTCCATGAGGATGTATTCGGCCGCCGACAATAGCTCGTCGAGCGTAGCCGCGGGTCCGCGTTTGAGCAAAATCGGCCGTCCGGTGAGCGCCGCCGCGCGTAAGAGCGGTACGTTCTGCATGTTGCGCGCACCGATCTGAATCATGTCGCAGTAAGCCGCGACTAGCGCCACGTGCCCTTCAGCAAGCGCTTCGACGACCACCGGCAAGCGGTGCTCGCCGCCCGCTCGCGCGATGAGCGGCAAACCCGAATCGCCGAGCCCTTGGAAGTCATAAGGTGACGTCCGCGGCTTGTACGCGCCGCCGCGCAACATCGCGCCGCCCGCCGTCGCAACGGCGAACGCCGCCGACTCGATCTGCGCCTCACTTTCGATCGCGCAGGGGCCGCCGACGAGCGTAAACCTGCCGTCCCCAAAAACGGCAGAACCGGCGCATACGATCGTCGTCTGGGAACTGTGCCGTTCGGCGAGGCGGTAGGATGCGGACATAATCTCCCCGGTACGTAAAAAAAAAGACGCTCCCGGTGAGGGAGCGGCTTCGAAGAACATCGGACGTTCTGAGCGCGCGCCTACAGCACCGGCACAATCGTGCGGCTAAACCAGTACCAGTAGCTAAACGCGTGGCGCAACATCGGCGTCACCGTACCGTGTGCGGCGCAGAAAGTCAAGGGCGGGCGCGATCACCCCGGTCCTTACAACGCCGCCTTGGCCGTCGTCTCGAGAACGCTCGTCGCATACGCCGCGGCGTGTAATTTTGCTAAAATCGCGTCGACGTCGGCCGGCGCCCGCGTCTCGAACGTGATGTCGAGCTCCGCATTCTTCGAGGAGACGTCGTGAAAGTGCCGCTGATGCGTGACGTCGAGGATGTTCGCACCGCATTCACCGATCAAGCGGGCGACGTCGGCGAGAACGCCCGGACGATCGTCGATCTCCACGCGCAAGCGCACCACGCGGCCTTCCCGTAAGCGTACGCGCGCGATGACGTTTGCGAGCAAGCCCGTGTCGATGTTTCCACCGCACACTACGAGACCCACGCGCCGGTTCTCGAAACGCGCCGGATCGTCGATCAACGCCGCGAGCGGTGCGGCTCCGGCGCCTTCGGTAACGAGCTTCTCTTCCTCGATGAAGAGGTGGATCGCGCGTTCGATCGATTGCTCGGACACGAGCACGACATCGTCGACGAGAACGTTCGCAATTGCGAGTGGAATCTCGCCGATCGATTTTACGGCGATACCTTCGGCGATCGTTTGGCCGCCCGCAATGGGCGGCAGGCCGGCGCGTATCTGATAAAACGATGGATAGAGCTGCGTTTGAACGCCGATGAGTTTCATCTGCGGCCGTAGTGCCTTCGCAACGATCGCCGTGCCCGCGATCAGTCCGCCCCCACCGATCGGAACGAGCAGAACGTCGAGATCGGGAACGTCGCGCAAAAATTCGAGCGCCGCCGTACCCTGTCCGGCAACGACGCGTTCGTCGTCGTACGGATGCACGAGCGTCAGGCCTTCATCGGTCGCCATGGCGTAGGCGCGGATGGCCGCGTCCGCAAGCGTACTGCCCGCAAGCACGATGCGCGCGCCGAAGGCGAGCGTCCGGCGCACTTTCGTAAACGGCGTGTTGATCGGCATGACGATCGTCGCGGGTATGCCGAGCCTTTCCGCTTGATAGGCGACGGCTTGCGCGTGATTGCCGGCCGACATCGCGATGACGCCGCGCTCGCGCTCGACCGCCGTTAACTGCAACATCCGGTTGGCGGCGCCTCGGTCCTTAAACGCCCCCGTGCGCTGTCGTGTCTCGAGTTTGAGCGAGACGTCGGCGCCCGTTAACGCCGAAAGGGAACCCGCTCGTAGCGCAGGGGTACGCACGACGTAATCGTCGATTCGCTCGGCGGCTCGTTCCACATCGCGCAAGCTTACCGGGAGCGTCATACCGAAACGTACGACGAAGGCGCCGCGCGCTCCGCGTCGTTCTCACCTTCGCTTGGCTCGGGCACGCACCGCTTTCGTAAATCGCTCGCGCGGATCGCCCGCAGGCATTACGCGCGCCCGGTCGCTAAGTGCCCTGCCCGCTGCTCTCAATCTTCGTTATTGCCGGCCCATGGGTCTGCGCGCCAACACCCGACCGGTGAACGTCTGCGCGAGTAAACGCCCCTCACGAATGGCCGTCGTTTAACTCGATCGAAGATTAGCGTAGCGTAGATACGGCGAGCGAATACCGAACTTTTTTAGATGCAGAGAGCTCGGCTCGATCGTTTACGGCGCCGGAAAACAGTAGTCGTACTATCGTGTAAATCACATGCTTGCGACAAACGACCTAAATGGGATCTGACAGTACGTTAATCTGGAAAGGTGAACGGCACGATTGCGTTATTAACACGACGATCGGCCCAGAGCACACCGAATGACGCGTTGCCCGTGGGAAGCGATTAGCGGCGCGCGAATAGCTAGTCGCCGCACAACGTCCCGAATCGACTTGTCAAAACGCCGGCGACTACCAATAAAATGGAGGACGCCGCCATCGTTTACCGTTCACCGTCGGCCCGCGGAGTCGATGCGCGGGTAGCTTCGCTCGCAACGATGCCTCGCTCTCGGCCGATTCGAAGCATGCCGGAGATGGTCGACGGCGAACGAGGGAGCGCTCTCGCCAACCGAACCTCGAGGTCTCATGCGTTTACCCGGAATCTCTTCGACGTTCGGTATCGCGTGCGCGTCGGCTTTCGCGCTCGCCATCACGCTTCCGGTCGCGGTCGCTGCGACGGAGCCCAGTCCCGCTCCCAGTAGCAGCGCGGAACCGGCGACGGAACCGTTGCCGTTAATCGGTCGGGTGCGTGCCGCAACGCCGTTCTGCCGTGCGATCGTCGATGACTCCGTGGCGCTCGCCGAAAACCAGCTCGCGGATATTCGGACGACGACCGAGGCGTTACGCATCCTCGCCTATGCGCCGCTGGACGAGAATCTCTTCACGGAGCACCGCGCCGTGCGTGCGCTGGAAACGCTCGCCGCCCGGCTCATGGCGAGCCGCCAAGGGCAAGCGCAGGTTCACGTTGCGGGACTTCGTGCGGCGGCGCGAGGAACGGCGAGCGATCCGCCGCGTCCCGATCTAGCGCGCTTCGCGGGAGCCCTCGACGGCGCGCATTCAGAATCGTCGCGCGTCGCGCGCGAGATTTCGCGAGCGCTCTCGGTCCTGGAGGAGCCGGGTATTGCGATCGGAGGCGCGTATCTGCCGGACGACCGGATGGTGAACGACCCCCGCTTCGCGCCGGCCGACGCGCCGGTGCCGTTCCCGGTCGACCCGGAGCTCGAGCGCTTTCCTGCCGGCGCTCGCGTCCAAAATGGGCCGCTGCATGCGTACGCCCGAAGTATCGCCCTATCGGTCTCCGACTCGCTCCAGCTAATGGTCGACTCCATCGTAGAGGCGCGGCGCTTCTTTCCGACGGCATTCGGCGAGTGCGCGGACGTCGACGTGCGCCCGAGCCCCGCTCCGAGCGCGCAGCAGTAGGATTCTCCGTTGCTAGCCGCGCGTTTGCGCGAGCCACGTACGGACGGTTCCGACCTTGCTTGCGAGAAACGCCATGTATCCGCCGGAAAGCAAAAACTCTTTGCGCAGCGGGTCGAGCGTGAACGTAACGGTGCTCCCATCGTCGCGCGTCAACGTCTGCGCTACGAGATCGACGCGCAAAGATTTCGATCGTAAGAGCGCGTCGATTTCCTGAGCCGGTACTTCGATCGGGGCGACGCCGTTGTTATACGCGTTCTCGTGAAAGATGCGGGCGAAACTCGGCGCGACGACCGCCCGAAAACCGCGATCGACGAGCGACCAGACGGCATGTTCGCGCGAGCTGCCGCAACCAAAATTCTCGCGCGCGACGATGATCGACGCGTCCGGATTCTCGGCGAGGAATGCCGCGCCACCCGTCATGCCGGTAAAGAGGTGCCGGCCGAGCCCCGTCTTCTCGATGCCGGTGAGATGGTGCGCGGGAATAATTTGATCCGTATCGATATTGGCGCGATCGAGCGGTAGCACGACGCCTTCATAAACCGCGGTCTGCGCGACGCTCACGCCACGGCCTCGGCCGTGCGAGGCGCACTCGCGACTTCATCCGGCGACGCGATGCGTCCGAGAATAGCGCTTGCCGCGACGACCGCGGGCGAGGCGAGATGCACGCGTCCGCCCGCGCCCATGCGCCCCGGGAAATTGCGATTCGTCGATGAAATGCAGCGCCCGCCCGGTGCGAGCACACCCATCGACATGCCGAGGCACGGTCCGCACGACGAGTGCGTCCAAAGCGCGCCCGCATCTTGGAAGATGTCGTGCAAGCCTTCGCGCTCGGCGGCGCGTTTGACGGCTTGCGAACCCGGCGTCACGATCGTCGGCACGCTTACGGTTCGGCCGCGTAGTATCTCCGCCGCCGCGCGCAGATCCGATAGCCGCGCGTTCGTGCACGAACCGATAAACGCTTGATCGATCGCGAGCGACCGCAGCGCCGTACCCGGCGTCAGTCCCATATAGTGAAGCGATGCGTCGTTCGCATCCGACGGCACGAAGCCGTCGATCGCTACGGATTCGCCGGGATTCGTGCCCCAACTTACGAGCGGCCGGAGTTCCGATACGTCGAGCGTCACTTCGCGGTCGTACGTGGCGCCCGGATCCGCTGCGAGTAAGCGCCAATCCGTGACTTTCGTTTCGAACGCTTCTCCCACCGGCTGATTTTCGCGGCCGCGCAAGTACGAAAACGTCGTTTCGTCGGGCGGGCACATTCCGGTCGTCGCGCCCGCTTCGATCGCCATGTTGCATAGCGTCATGCGTTCGTCCATCGAGAGCGCGTCGATGCACGTGCCGGCATACTCGAGCACGTAACCCGTGCCGCCCTTAAAGCCGAGCGTCGCAATAACGTGCAGCGCCAAATCTTTCGCCGTCGCGCCATGCGCGAGCTTCCCGTTGATCGTTACGCGCATCACCTTCGGGCGCTGCAAGACGAGACAGCCTGCAAGCATCGCTCCGCCTTGCGCGGTCGAACCGATGCCGAGGGCAAATGCGCCGAACGCGCCGAGCGTGCACGTGTGGCTATCGCCGCACGCGAGCGTCATGCCGGGTTCGACGTAACCGCGCTCCGGCGCCACCACGTGGCAGATGCCGTTACGGCCGAGGTCGTACAAAACGATGCCGTGGCGCTTCGCCCAATCGCGCAATACCTTCGCTTGTATCGCGGTCTCGGTATCCTTTGCAGGCGAGACGTGATCGTTAATCGCGACGATGCGATTCGGATCGAACAGCCGGTCGCCGAACGAACGCTCGATTTCGAGCGCGCCTTGCGGCGTCGTGATCTCGTGCGCGACGACGCGGTCGACGAAAATCAGCGCGTTGTGCCCCGGCAGTTCCTCGACGAGGTGGGCGTTCCAAACTTTATCGAAGAGCGACTGGGGCACGTTCTTCCATCCTTTCCGGCGCGGAGAGACCGTTGCAACGTACGTTGTCGAAAACGATCGCGCGGTTTACGGCCGCTACGACGGCATGCAGCGATGCCTTCGTTATGTTCGGATCCCGGCCGACGCCGAAGTACTTATGATCGGCAACGATGGCTTCGACATAAGCGACGGCTGCCGCATCTTCGCCCGAGCCGATGGCATGTTCGTGATAGTTTCGGACGTGGAGCCCGATACCGAGATCGCGCCGTAGCGCCGCAACGAGCGCATCGATCGGACCGTTACCGGAACCGTGGATCGTGCGCGGGCCGCCGGAGCCCGTGAGGGTAGCCTCGAGTTTCACGCGACTCGTGCCGTCGTCTACGACGTGTGCTTCGATTAGCCGGAGCGGCGAGACCGCGAAGTAATCGCCCTCGAAGGCGCTCACGATCTGCAGCGAGGTCACTTCACCGCCGCAACTCTCGGAGAGCGATTGCACGGTCTTGCCGAACTCGACTTGCAGCGCTTTCGGCAACGCATAACCGTAATCGCTCTCGAGCACGTAGGCGACCCCGCCCTTGCCGGATTGACTGTTGATCCGCACGACCGCTTCGTAATCGCGCCCGAGGTCGTACGGATCGACCGGCAGATACGGGACCTCCCACACGACGTCTCCGCGCACTTCGCGCGCCGCGAAGCCTTTCTTAATCGCATCTTGGTGCGAACCCGAGAACGCCGTGAAAACGAGTTCGCCCCCGTAAGGATGGCGCGCATGCACGGGCATGCGGTTGCAATGTTCGACCGTTTCAACGACGTGCGGCACGTTCGTGAAATCGAGTTTGGGTTCGATGCCTTGCGAAAAGAGATTGAGTGCGAGCGTGACGATATCCACGTTGCCCGTTCGCTCGCCGTTGCCGAACAGCGTTCCCTCGATGCGATCCGCGCCCGCGAGCAGTGCGAGTTCCGCCGCGGCGACCGCGGTACCGCGGTCGTTATGCGGATGGACCGAGAGGACGAACGTATCGCGCCCGGCGCAGTTGCGATCGAACCACTCGATTTGATCTGCGAAGACGTTAGGCGTCGACATTTCGACCGTCGCCGGCAGATTGACGATGACTTTATCTTCCGGCGTCGCACCCCACTCCGCAAGCACCGCTTCGACGATGCGCCGCGCGAACGGAAGCTCCGTACCGGTGAAACTCTCGGGTGAATATTCGAGCACGACCTCAGTCTGCGGCATGCCGTTCGCGAGCGCTTTGATGCGGCGTACCGCGCTCGTCGCGATCTCGACCACGCCGTTCTCATCGAGCCCGAAGACGACGCGCCGCTGTAACGTCGACGTCGAATTGTATACGTGAACGATCGCGCGGCGGGCGCCCACGATCGCTTCGAAGGTGCGATCGATCAGCTCGCTACGCGCTTGCGTCAGCACCTGAATCGTCACGTCGCTAGGAATAAGATCTTCGTCGATGAGTTCGCGCACGAAATCGAAATCGGGTTGTGAAGCCGACGGAAAGCCGACCTCGATCTCTTTGAACCCGAGTCCGACGAGCAACAGAAACATGCGGCGCTTGCGTTCGACGCCCATCGGCTCGACGAGCGCCTGATTACCGTCGCGCAGATCGACGCTGCACCACTGCGGGGATCGTTCGATGACGCGCGCGGGCCAGCGACGGTCCGCGAGCGGAACCGCCTCGAAAGCGCGGTATTTGTGAATGGGCATCGACGGCATTGAGGTTGTGGGCTCCCGATTAAACGCAATCGGGGCCCGTCGCTTTGGCGACGGGCCCCGATCGATCAGAGCATACGGCACTTAGCGACTACGCTTGGGGCGTACCGCTAAGGAGGAGTGCAAACGCGATAAAACGCGCACGGCCGTTCATTCCGGGACCGTAGCACGAGCGCTACCGCGCCGTCAACGGGCTAGCGGAGCGTTTTCATAATGTGAAGCATATGTCCACTATCGTGCGATTGAGGTTGACACCCTACGGCTGGACACGGTAAAAGAGGGTCAAGATGTTTAGCCGACTTCTCGTTGTCGTCGCTCCGCTTATTCGCCAACCGCAGGTTCGGCGCCGGTAGCTACGCGTAACGCAGAGAACGCGAAGCCCCCGCCGAACCAGCGGGGGCTTTTTTTGTGGAATGGGAGCTTAGTTTGTCCGAGCCCGCCGACCGTACCGGGGCAGAACTCGTCCTCGACATCCTTGCCGACGAAGGAGTCGAAGTCGTCTTCGGATACCCGGGCGGCGCTATCATGCCGATCTACGACGCTCTTTACGAGCATCGTATCAATCACGTCTTAACGCGCCACGAAGCGGCAGCCGCATTTGCGGCAGGCGGCTATGCGCGCGCCACGGGGCGGGTCGGCGTGTGCATGGCGACCTCCGGCCCCGGGGCGACGAACCTCGTGACCGGCATCCTCGACGCGCACATGGATTCGGTTCCGCTCGTCGCCATAACGGGCCAGGTTCGTACGGCGCTCATGGGCACCGACGGCTTCCAAGAAGCCGACGTGACGTCCATTATGGCCCCCGTTACCAAGCGCAGCGTCTGCGTCCGCGACGTTCGCGACCTCGAACGGGTGATGCGTGCGGCTTTCCGGATCGCTCGCGGCCCCCGGCCCGGTCCCGTGCTCGTAGACATTCCGAACGACATTCTCAAGGCGCGTTGCCCGCGGATCGACCATTTCGCAATGCGAGCAGCGGCGGCGCCGGCCGAGCGGCCGACCGAAGATGAAATCGACGCGACGATCGAGCTTCTGCGCGGAGCGAAGAAGCCGGTCGCAATCGTGGGCGGCGGCGCGCGAAGCGCCAACGCGACGCACGTATTTCGCGAATTGTGCGGCCGGCTCGGTCTTCCGTATACGGCTACGATTAACGGCCTCGGCTGCGCGACGCCGGGCGATCCGAATTTCCTCGGAATGCTCGGCATGCACGGTTGGAAAGCGGCAAATTTGGCGGTGCACGAGGCCGACGTCGTGCTTGCCCTCGGCATGCGCTTCGACGACCGCGTCACCGGACGCCCCGATCGCTTCGCTCCAAAAGCCGCGATCGTGCACGCCGATATCGATTCAACCGAGTTCAACAAGATCGTCCCGACGCGCATCGCCTTGCGTGGCGACTTGCGGCAAACGCTCGGATCGCTGCTGCAGCGTATGGCCGGCGCGGAGATGCCGCATTTCGCCGGTTGGTCGCGCGAAGCCCAAGCCCTCGGCGGTCCGCTGCCGGCCGACCGTGCGCCGCACGGCGAACTCTCGGCGACCGACACGATCGAAGCGCTACTCGCAGCCGCTCCGCACGATTCGATCGTCGCAACCGACGTCGGCCAGCATCAAATGTGGACGGCACAACGCCAACGCGCTTCGCACCCGCGCAACTTCCTCACGTCGGCGGGTCTGGGATCGATGGGCTTCGGCTTGCCGGCCGCGATCGGCGCGCAGATGGGCAATCGCGATCGCACCGTCATCGTGGTCGTCGGCGACGGCGGCTTTCAAATGTCGCTCACGGAGCTTGCGACCCTCAAGCGTTACGACTTGCCCGTGAAGATTTTGTTAATCGATAATCACCGGCTCGGCATGGTACGCCAGTGGCAAGAGCTTTTCTGGGACGGCCGGTACGCGCATACCGATCTCTCCGATAATCCCGATTTCGTCGCGATCGCGCGCGGTTATCGAATCGCAGCCGAACGCGTTGAAGACGCGGGCGAATTACGCGATGCGCTCGAGCGCTTCTACGCGACCAAGGGTCCGGCGCTATTGCATTGCGCCTGCTTCCCGGCCGAAAACGTCTGGCCGCTCATACCGCCGGGCGCCACGGCTCTGGACGCTATGGAAGGCGCACCGATACCGGAAGCGATTCCGGCTTAACTGTGATGACGCTATCCCTCGTGATGCACGATTGGCGGCTCCTCGAGCGCGTGGTCGGTCTCACGAACCGGCTCGGTTGCGCGTATACGCGCGTCGATGTCCGCGCCGGCGACGAACACTACCACGCGACGATCGACTTTATAGGCGCGCCCGATGCATTGCGCCGGCTCGACGCCCAGCTCACGCGACTTTTAAGAGACGATAAGGAGATGTCCCGATGAACGCCATGTACGATCGCGATGCGGACCCGGATAAACTCAAAGGCAAGACGATTACGATAGTCGGTTACGGCAGCCAGGGCCGTGCGCATGCGCGCAATCTCCGAGACGCGGGCTGCGACGTGATGGTCGGTTTGCGCGAAGGTTCGGCCTCGCGCCGCATTGCCGAAGAAGACGGCGTCGCGTTCGATACGGTCGAGAACGCCGTCAAAATCGCGGACGTCGTGATGATCCTCGCGCCCGACGAAGAACAGCCCGCAATCTTCTTCCGCTCGATCGCGCCGCATCTTAAGAACGGCGTGTATCTCGCTTTCGCCCACGGTTTTTCGATTCACTTCGGAACGATTACGCCGCCCGCACACGCGAACGTATTCATGGCCGCACCGAAAGGGCCGGGGCGTCTCGTGCGTAGCGAATACGAAGCGGGGCGCGGCGTGCCGTGCTTGATCGCGATCGCGCAAGATCCCGCCGGCGATACGAAAGAAGTCGCACTCGCATACGCATCCGCAATCGGTGGCGGCCGAGCCGGCATCCTGCAAACGACGTTTAAAGAAGAGACCGAAAGCGATCTATTCGGCGAACAGGCCGTCTTGTGCGGCGGCTTATCTGCCCTCGTAACCGCCGGTTACGAAACGCTGACCGATGCCGGTTACGCACCCGAAATGGCGTATTTCGAGTGTCTGCACGAAGTGAAGCTCATCGTCGATCTCA
>CAXTIY010000086.1:0-10706 GCA_964244215.1 uncultured bacterium | reverse complement strand
CGCTCGGCGCGTAGCGGGCGCGCTGCGCCATGACGAACGTCGCGCGTGCGGCGGCGAAGTCGGCCGCACGCATATGAATGTGCGCCGCGTGCCGTAAGTGATGGCGGCGCATGTGCCGGAATGCGGTACCGGCGCCCGGCGCGTAAACGTTCGGGTTTGCCGCGATGCGCTCGCCGAGTTTCACGTCGCCGAAGCGCACGCGGCCATAGGCTTGCGCCTGGCTATCATCGCGCCGCACGTAACGGGCGAGAACGCGATCGATCGCGAGCGCGTCGCTCCATCGCAGGACGCGCAGATACCATTCGACGTCTTCGCTCACTTGGTAGTCGGCGGTTCGCAGCGGTAGGGTTTCATCG
This sequence comes from uncultured bacterium, assembly GCA_964244215.1. Taxonomy (GTDB): domain Bacteria; phylum Vulcanimicrobiota; class Vulcanimicrobiia; order Vulcanimicrobiales; family Vulcanimicrobiaceae; genus CAXTIY01. The sequence goes on along the minus strand of CAXTIY010000086.1, from coordinate 10,350 downwards.
AAGAACAGCGCGTGCTCCGCGACGAGGTCGCGCCGCACGAAGACGGTCGACGTACCGAGAAAATTGCCGACCGCGAGTGCCGCGCAAAGCGCCGAGCGGTCGATCGCAGCGATGCCGTCCGCGACCGACTGCCGGGGCGCGGTGACGTATTGCGGCGTGCGCGCGAGATTGGAGGGTGCGTTGGGAACGCCCGCTTCTTCGACCATGTAGTCGCTGAACCCGAAGGCGACGTCGGGCCGGGCTTCGGCTGCTCGCGCGAGCCAGGCAAGCCGCTCGGGCTGCCAAAGGTCGTCGGCATCGAGCAGTGCCAGCCACGTCCCGGACGCTTCGCGAAAACCACGATTGCGCGCGGCCGAAATGCCGCCGTTCTCTTGCCGCACGACGGTCACGGGATAGGTCGCCGCAACCGCCGCGGTCCCGTCGGTCGAGCCGTCGTCGACGACGATGATTTCACTCGCCGGCAGCGTCTGCGCGAGCACGCTTTCGAGCGCGGCGCCGATGCGCGTGGCTTCGTTGTATGCAGGTACGATGACGCTGACGCTTTGGCGCGTTGCCTTAACGGGCATGCCGCACGGCCGCCGCTCGCAGCGATAATTGCGCGCGCACCTCGGGCCTGCACGCGATGTTGAAGAGCATGAGCGGGATGGCGTACGCGAGCCAGTAGTATTTGATCAATAACGTGTCGATGAAGAACGCCTGCGAAAATAACCCGATCAAGGCCGCTTCGCTCGCGAGGCGGATCCCGTAGAAGCGGCTATCGACCGGTATCGTATTCGTCGCTCGAAACGTGAAGAACCAAGCCGCGAGTACGAGCGCGAGCCCGACGACCCCGTATTCCGTCAACGTACCGACGACGATACTGTGGCTCGGGCGGCTCCAGCCTTGAAACACCGGTTGAAAATTACTGAGCAACGACGCGTCGTAGAGCGTTTGAAACGAACCGACGCCGCCGCCGAGCAACCAATGCTGGGCGAACGAATGTAAGCCCGTCTGCCAGATATACGTCCGGCCGCTGCCCGAACCCGCAGCCGACGGATCCTTGAAGAAGCGCGTCCAAACGCTCGGAAAGAAAGCGCTGCAACCGATGGCGGCGGCCACGACCCCACCGACTTGCAATCGGTTCTTGCTGCGGATAACGAAATAGACGAACATCACGCCGATCGCGACGAAGGCGCCGCGCGAACCCGAGACGAGGATGCCGCACATCATGATGAGGCTCGACGCGGCGCAGAGCAGGCGCAAGAAAAAGTTGCGCACGTAGAACGTTCCCGCGAACGCGATCGCGATCGGCAAGACGAAACTCGTCGCGAAGTAATTCGGATCGAGCACGGCGCCGGACGACGTTGCGAGTACGAGCCGATTTTCGAACATGTTAACGCTGCCCGAGAGAAAGAGATGGATGCCGTATAGCGCCGCGGTGAGTCCGCTAAGCACGGAGATTACGAGCACGCCTTTAAATTCGAACTCGGTCGCGGGGTAGAGCGCGAGTATCGTCATCATCAAAAAGAGCTGAACCGATTGCTGGAAGACGAGCTGCCCCGTCGGAAGATCGGCCGTCCAAAGAAACGATATGCCGACGAAAAGCATGAACGCGAACCACGCGAGCCATGCCTTCGGTGGCTGACGCGCGGTGCGCAGCAGCAGAGCGCGGAAGATCAGCGCCACACCCGTCGCGATCGCGATGAGGCGCGTCAACGTCGCACCGCTCGAAACGGTCAAGAGTGAATCGAACGGAAGTAGAAAGAGATACACGCCGAACGGAAAGATGAGCGGCGCGCGGAACGCGACGAAGATCGCGAGCGGCAGCGCCGCGCACGGAATGAGAACGAGCCAACTCGTGTTGCCGAAGTCGTCTTGAACGCCGAGCAGCGCGCGCGCTACGAGCAAAAGATACAGCACGCCCGTTATGGCGAGTGCGATGCGTAACCAGCGGTCGCTCGGCGGCCGCGCGGCAGTCGAGATCACGTGCGCGTCACACTTGCAAAAGCGAGGGCATGTATCGCGAGATTACGACCGAAACCTTGAAGCGACGTGGATGCATCGGTGCTCGCTCCCGACCTCGCAGAGACGGCTCCGGTAGCGGCGCCGCAGCTTTCCGCGAGCGCCCCCAAACGCGGCGGCCACGTGCTCGAACTCGACGGCATCCGAGCGTTCGCGATTTGGCTCGTGCTCGCGGCCCATCTGCTATTCACGCAGCCGGCCACGCCCGAGGGCACCGCCTTCATACCGCGCGCGGTCGCGGCGATTCTCGCGCACGGCTGGCTCGGGGTCGACCTGTTTTTCGTACTCTCGGGCTTTTTAATTACGGGCATCCTTTTGCGAACCAAAGATCTCGGTCGAGGGAAGTATTTCCGGCGATTTTACCTGCGTCGCGTGCTGCGAATCTTACCGTTGTACTTCGTCGTCCTCGTTATTCTCTTCGCGGCATTCCGGGGACAATACGCAGCATATTTCGCCTTCTGTGCACTACTATCGGCCAATCTGTCGATGCTCGCGAGCGTCCCGGTTCCGGACGCCGCCGGACCCTTCTGGTCGCTTGCGGTGGAAGAACAATTCTATCTCTTTTGGCCGTGGCTCGTCCTGTGGCTGGACGCACGGCGGCTCGCCATCGCCGCGCTCGCGATCGTCGTTGCCGAACCGTTCGTGCGCATATTCGCCTCCGAATCGCAGCTCGAACTCACGTGGTATCGCCTCGACGGCCTGGCCATGGGCGCGCTCGTCGCCGTTTGGTACTCCCTTTGGGACGGCGAGCGGCGCTCCGCCCGCAGGTTTGCCTTGGGCCTCGTCGGCGTAGCGATCGCCATCTCCGTCGTCGGCGCGCCGTTCGGCGTCAATCACGAAGGCCCGGCGAGCACGTCGTTTCGCATCACGCAGGCCGTCTGCATCTTCGGGGCGTTCGTGGTCGCGGCGGTGACGCTACGCGGCCACGCGGCGCTCGGCTTTTTGCGCTCGCGCATCGCCGTCACGACGGCCGTGCTCAGCTACTGCATCTACCTCGTGCATCGTCCGCTCGTCGATGCGTTCACCGTAACGATCGGCGCGACCGCGTGGTTCGCCTCGCTTCCCGCTGCCGGCGCGACGCTCTTGCGGCTCGCGCTCGTGGTGCTCGCGGCATACGGCTTAGCCACGCTCTCGCGGCGCTTTTTAGAAGAGCCCTTCCAACGGCTCGGTGCTCGGCTTTAGCTACGCGGCTTCCGTCTGCACGGCAAAAATCGCGCTCTTGAGCGCACGCAAGACGTTCTCTTCGATGTCGTTTTTGGAACACACGGCGTCCGCACCCGAGATGACGCAAGCCGAAGCGAAGAGCGGGTCATCCGATTCTGAGAACGCGATGACGGTCGCGTCGCGGGCCGCTTCGCGGATATGGCAGAGCGCGGTCGGACCGCCACGCTCGAAATAATCGATATCGACGAAGACGGCGGCCGGCGCGTGCGTGTCGATGTCTTTGCGATCGACTTCGCGGTTCGTCGCGACGACTTCGAGGCCGGCCGAGGTTAGAAAGCGGCTCAAGAACGGAACGAAAACCGTCTGCGGCTCGATGAGGTAAGTGCGCATGGCGGCCCTTTCAAATGGAGGCGGGAAATTAACTGACGATGCCGTTTCGGACGGCGTACACGGCGATTCCCGAACGCGCGTTTACCTTCAATTTAGCGAGTACGTGACTCACGTGGTTTTTTACGGTTTTCTCCGAAAGCGTCAAGCGCTGTCCGATTTCGCGGTTCGAAAGGCCGTCCGCGATCAAGCGGACGATTTCGTATTCGCGGCTCGAGAGCTCCTTCGAATCGGTCGTCCGGCCGGTGCGCCGGCGCAGCATCGCACCCGCAAGCCGCGGATCGGCGTAATAATCGCCGCGCGCGACCGAGTTGACGATCTCGATCATCATCGCGGGCGGCGTATCTTTGACGACGTAGGCCGCGGCTTTGGCCGCGAGCGCCCGCTGCATCACGCGAGCGCGATGCTGGGCCGACAGCACGCAGACGCGGCTTTGCGGCGAAGCCGATTCGCACGCATCGATCGCCTCTTCGATCGTCATGCTCATGTCGTCGATATCCATAACGATTACGTCCGGCCGGTGCTCGGCGATGAGCGCCCGGTCGACTTCGGCCGAATCGCCGACGACGAGAAATGCCGGATCGAGCGAGTAGACGTGCCGGAGTGCCTGCGCGACGATCCGGCGCGGTTCGATAAGAAAGAGGCGAACGATTTGACGAGGTCCGGTCGACGCTCGGGGAAGGAGGATCAACCGCTGTGCTCCGGGGGAAGGGCGATGGTTTGACCACCACCGCCGAGATAGTAATTCGCCGCGGTCTCGCGACGATCGGGGCGCGTCGCGTTGAGCACGACGCCCAGGAGATTGACGCCGTCGACCGCCCGCAATTTTTCGATCGCGGTGCGTACGGAACGAGCGTCGGACTGCTTGGCGGAAACGATCAGCACCGTACCCTCGGCCTTGATGCCGAGCACAACGCCGTCGACGATCGAACGCAACGCCGGCGCATCGATGAGCACGTAGTCGAATTGCTCGCGCGCCTGGCGCAGGAGCCGTTCGAACGATTCACCCTGGAGTAAGCCGACGGGGTTAGGCGCAGAACGGCCGCTCGGTAAGACGAAGACGTGAGCGTGCTCGGTCGGCAAGACGGCGTCTTGAAAGCGCGCGAGGCCGACGAGGACGTCCGAGAGTCCGCGGTCGTTCGAGAGATTCATCTTTTGATGGATCGTCGGACGGCGCAGGTCGGCGTCGATAATGAGCACGCGCGCGTTCATCAGCCCCATGCTGATCGCCGTGTTCATCGTAACCGTCGACTTGCCGTCGCCTTGATCGGCACTGGTGAAGGCGATCGTGCGCGGCGGCGTCGCCGATGAGTACCGCAGCGATGCGACGAGCTGATAGAACGACTCGACGGAGAGCGGCTTGACCCACTCTTCGCGGGCGTTCGATTCCAACATCGGAATCGTCGCGAGCACCGGCAACCCCAGGCGTTCTTTGACTTCTTCTTCCGACCGGAAGCGATCGTCGAAGAACTCGGCGAGGAAGACGGCCGTAATCGCGAGCACGAGACCGACGACGATGCCGAGCACGATGTTGAACGGTAAGTTCGGCGATTTATGATAGACGTTGGGATCGGCGTTCGCGGTAATCGCGACGTCGCTCAGCGCCGTCGTTTTGGAAATAACGGCGTCCTGGTATTTCTGCTGAAGGGCGTTATAGACGCCCTCGGCCGACTTTTCCGTCCGTTGCAGATCGCCGATGCGGCGCGATTGAACGGGTAACTCATTGAGTTTGGGTTGGGCTGCGGCGCGCTGCTGATCGATCGTTTTAATCTGGGCCTGAGCGGAGGCGATCGTCGCTTGCAGCGTCGCGGCCGTCTGGGTGAGCTGCTGATAGACGGGATTAGGAATACTCTGCGTACCGGCGACGACTTCGTTCGGCTGCGTTTTCGCTTGACGTTGCGCCGCCGCGAGTTGCGCTTTGAGCGCGATGACGGCGGGATAACTCTCGGTGTACTGTTGGCGCGCGCTATTGAGCTGTACTTGCAAGCTCGAGATCTGCGTTGCGAGTTGACCCGAGATCGGATTCTGCGAGACGGTACGCGTGCCGACGATCGTTTGCGCGGTGCCGGCGAGTTGCGATTGCACGGCCCCGAGTTGCGCTTGCGCCTGCGCCGCATCGAGTTGCTCCGCTTGCTGTTTCGTATCGAGCGCCGCGAGCGCGAGAACGCTATTCTGCGTTTGCGTCGGCAGATCGGCGATGCCGGTCTTCACCTGATACGCCGAAAGCGCTTCTTGCGCGTCGCGCATCTTGCGCTGCGCGTTCGGAAGCTCTTGTTGCAGGAAGGTTATGGCGGAATCGGCTTGCCCGGAAACGAGCTGGCGCTCGTGGTCGACGAAGACGCTTGCGAAAGCGTTTGCGATCTTTGCGGACGTAACCGGATCTTTCCAGGTTACGTTGAGCGCGAGAATAGCGGTTTCCGTAACCGGCTTAACTTGGAGATGGGAAAGAAGCTCGGTCGCGCCGACGTCGAGGCCGACACGGCGCGCGACTTCGTCTGCTACGGGCGTTTGCTGGATGAGCTCGGCGTAGGTTTCGGAACTCTGCACGCCGTTGGCCGCGAGTAAGGCGTTGAGGATCGGCAATTGCGTTCCGGCGTTCGTTTGCGCGTTCGCCGAAGCGCCGGCACTCGCATTGCCCGCGATCATCTTCACTTGAGTCGTGTATTTCTTAGGCTGTACGATCGTCGCGACGGCGACGAGTATTGCGAAGATCGCCCAAACCGCGAACAGCATCTTGCGGCGGCGGCGTAAGACTTTCCAGATATTCTGCGGGTCGATGTCGCGTGCGCCCGTCGAAAAGGCGGCGGCATCGAAGGTGGAGACGGGAGCCGCGACTTTCGTGACTCGGACGATTTCGTTATTGCTACGATTTAACATAATCGTCTTAGAGGAAGATCAAGCTGCGGAGGATGCCGAAGACGTCGCCGAACGTTCCGCCGTTGCTCTTTTTGGGAGCCTGCGGGACGTACACGAGATCGCCTTTGACCATTTTAATGTCTAGCGCGCGATTGCCGTTCTTGAGAACCTCGTAAAGATTCACGTTGGTAACCGTCGCGTTGCCCGCAGCGTCCGTACGCGTGACGGCGATGTGATTGAGGTCGGGATTCGAATTCGAACTCGTCCCCGCACGGGCGACCGCCATCGCCAGATCGTCGCCTTCGTGTAATTGCACGTCGCCCGGTTTATCGACCGCGCCGATGACGTGCACCGCGAATAGATTCGGAGAAGGCACGTAGACTTCATCACCGGGCTCGATCGGCACGTTCTGCGTGAGATCGCCGTCGTGCAAAAGTTTTTGCAGCGAAACGCTCGTAATCGTGCCCGCCGCCGTCTGAATGCGCGCTTCGGGCAGATCGCCGTCGGTCGGCCCGAGGCCGCCTGCGGCCGCGATGACGTCCGTCAAACGCGCGGGCGGTAAGAGCGTATACTTTCCGGGCGTCTTCACGTTGCCGAGCACGAGCGATTCGACGGGCGCGACGTTGAACACCGCAACCGTGACGCGCGGCGATTTAAGATAGCGCTGCAATTTTCGGGCGACCATGTCGCTCGCTTGGCTCGGCGTCTTTCCGCCGACGAGCACTTCGCCCACGAGCGGCACGGCGATCGCGCCGCCCGGCAGAACGCGCAAGGGCTGCGTCGACGAAAGCGAGGCCTCGCCGTATACCGTGAGCGTCACCTCGTCGCCCGGCCGCAACTTATAATCGGACCCGACTTGCGGGCCCATGTCCTTGGGCAACACGGGCGCCGTTTGCGCCGCGGGCGCGGCGACGGTTCCGGCCGGAGTCGCTTGCGCGTCCGGAACGGTCTGCGCCGATGCGAAGGCGCCGGTGAAAAGCAGGGCGCTTACGCACAGCAATGCCGTTTCCGAAATTCGGTCGAGCAGGCGGAGCAGCGGAGGTCGTTTCATTGGTTTCTCCAGGATAGGTGATAACATTAGTATCGAAAAGCGCCCCATTGTCATTAGCATAGGGACTTCTGACCCTCGCCGTGGACGGGCATGAGACGGTGCCATGGAGCGGAGCCGAGCAGGAGTGTAACGAGTTCCCGAGTGGTTTCGGCGGTCGAAAACTCGGCGAGCACCCGCTCGCGCCCGTGCGCCCCGAGGCGGGCACGGAGATCCGGATCGTCGAGCAGGCGGGCGATGGCGCTCGCGAGCGCCGCGGGATCGGCTTGCGGCACGAGGATACCGCTCTCGGCATCCACGAGTTCGGGGATGCTGCCCGTTTCGGTCGCGACGACCGGCATTTTCGCCGCCATCGCCTCCATCAGCGCGACCGGGATGCCCTCGTGTTCGCCCGCTCGCTCGGTGCTCGCGAGTGCGAAGACGTCGTAATCGCCACGTTCCAGGCTCGCGACGAGTGCGGCATGCGGAACGTTGCCGAGCATCTTCACCCGGTCGCCCAGTTGCGCGGCCGCGAGCAGCTTCGCGACCTCCCCTTCGATTTCGCCGTCGCCCGCGAGATCGCAGGTAAACGGCATGCCGGCATCGCGCAGACGCGCGAGCGCCTGCAAGAGATAGCGATGGCCCTTCCATTCACACATCCGGGCCGCGCAGAGGATACGTGGGACGCGCGGGCCGGGCGATAGCGGTGCGCTCGGCAACCGTACGCCGAGATGCACGACGTGGCATTTGGCGCGCAATTCCGCCGGCAGCAGCGCTTGCAGATGCGCGCAATTTCGCGCCGAGATGACGCGCACGAACTGCGCGTGGCGAACTTTTTGCGCGAGCAGATTATTGTAAAAGATGTCGTGCTGGTGCGCCGTGATGCTGAAGGGTATGCCGGTTAGCCGCGAAGCGACGTAGGCGATCGTGGCCGAACTCGTCATCCAATTTACGTGAATGTGCTCCGTGCCGAGCCGGCGCAAATCGGCCGCGAGCGCGAGCGCTTTCGGAAAGAGTAGCAGATTGACGGCCCGGGCACGGAGCGCCGAGCGTTCGAAGGCGATCGTCCCGAAGACCGTGAGTGCCGCGCGTGGCGCGCGGGCGAACTCGCGCGCCGCGAGCGCCAGCACGTGGCGATCGAGGAGCCCGAGATAGTGCGGCGTTACGCGAAGTTGCGGATAGCGGTTCGTGGAGTTCGTCGCACGCGTCGGAATAACGGTGACGTCGAAGGTTTCCGCAAGCGAGTCGAGTTCGGGCTCGAAGAATTGTTCGGCGAAGGCGAAGGGCATCCGCGCCGTCACGTAAGCGAGCTTCATGCGGGTCGCTTCGCCTGCGCCGTTTGCGCCACGATTTCTTCATATAAGGCGATATGGCGGTCGACGCTCGCCGCGAGATCGAAGCGGTCGTCAGCGAAGATGCGTGCGCGTTCGGCGATACGCCGGCGTGCCACGTCGTCGGTCGCCCGCACGAGCGCCCGCGAGAAGGCCTCGATGTCGCTCGCAGCGCCGTCGGCCGTCGCGACGAAACCCGTTTCACCGTCGACGACGAAATCTTCGACCCCGTCCCAGCGAGTCGTTACCACGGGAAGCCCCGCGCGCATCGCTTCGCCCAGTGCCAGCGGCATGCGCTCCCAGATCGAGGGCATCAGAAAGAGATCCATCGCTCGGCATAGCGCCGCCGCGTCGTCGCGAAAACCGAGGAAATGAACGCGGTCGGCTATTTGCAGCACCTGGACGAGCCGGCGCAATTCGCTCTCGAGCGGCCCCGTGCCGGCCAAATACAGGTGGCGCCGCTTCTCGCCGCGCCAAACGCGAGCGAACGCGCGAATCGCGAGCGCCTGGTTTTTCTGTGCCGTCATGCGCGCCGGCAAATACGCCGCGAACGTCTCGGGCGCGATGTCGAGGGCGGCCCGAAGCGTCGCCCGGTCGCCCGCAGCCGGAGCCGCAACGCCATTGGGAATAACGGCGATCCGTTCGAGCGGCACGCCTTCCGCCGCGCCGAAACGCCGCCGCTGCGCTTCATTAAAAGTGATGAATCGCGTCGTACGCGGGTGCAGTACGCGGTTGACGACGCCGCGCAAGGCGCCGGACGCTTCGTCTCCGTGCTCCGTAAATACGATCGCGCGACTGCCCGCCGCGAGCGCGGCAATGCGCCCGGCGTACTTGCCCGCATGGAGATGCGCGTGCACGATGTCGGGCGAGAGTTCGCGTAGCGTCTTCACGAGCCGCGGGAAAAAGCCGACGTCGCGGCGACCGCGGCGGCCGATCGTTACGACGGGAAATCCCAGCGCCTCGCGTTCGGCCGGTTCGAGGGCGTCGGGATAAATCGAGACGACCGTGATCGCGACGCCCGCACGCGCGAGGCCCGCCGAAAGCCCGCGAACGAGCGTTTCTGCGCCGCCGCTCTTAAGATGTTGCACCACGTGGACGACACGTAAAGGGGCGTCGCTCGGCCTCGCGGGCATCGCGGGCTCCTCGAAAGAACCGTTCACCTTTCCGTCCGGACTGCGAATTTCGTGCAACTACTTCCCCGCATCTCCTGCATCATGCCGTTCTTAAATGAGGGCCGGCACCTACCGGCCGTGCTCGCATCGCTCGCGGAACAGTCCGTCGATCCGGCACGCATTTACCTTATCGGCGTTGACAACGGCTCCACTGACGGCGGCGACGCATTTTTCGAACGCTGGCTCGTAGAACGGTCGCTCGCGGGCGTTCTCGTGCGCGACGACGTGCGTTCCATACCGCACGCGCTCAACACGGGCCTCAAATATGTGACGCAGGACGACATCGTGGTGCGGCTCGACGCGCACACGATCTACGCGCGAGATTACCTCGAGCAGATCGATATGGCGTTCGCAACCTTGCCCGCAGACGTCTGGTGCGTCGGCGGCGCGCCGACGCCCGACCTCCGCGACG
>CAXTIY010000085.1:0-10769 GCA_964244215.1 uncultured bacterium | reverse complement strand
ACGCGCCCGCCGGCCACGGCGATATCGGTGACGTCGGCCGTCTGCCCGGCATCAAGGCGCGCCGCGAGGCGGCTACCGAGGTCGCGGACGAGCATCGTATACGGCACGAGCACGAGCGGCGTATTCGCCGCTCGCGCGACCGCTTCGACGTAGTCGACGAGCGGATCGATGAAGAACGCGTCGATATCCGCATCTTCCGAGACGTGGATGCGATCGACGGGATACGCTCGCAAAAGTTCCGCCGCCTCACCCGCGTGCTTACCGAGAACGACTGCGTGTACGAGCCCGCCGAGCGCGGCCGCAACGTCTTTCGCCTTACTGACGAGTTCGAGCGACACGGGCCGCGGCCGCCCCGCGACGTGTTCGATGAAGACGATGACGTCGCGCATTAAACGAACTTCTTCTCGCGCAAGAAGGCGACGATTTTTGCGGCGCCGGCCACGGCGTCGGCCGTTTCGAAAATTTCGCCTTTGCCCCGAGCGGCGGGCGTTTCGAGCGCCGTGAGTTCCGTGCGCGCGGCGGCGCGGCCGATCTGCTTATCGACGCCCGCCTCGGCGAGCGTCGTAACGGCGATGGTCTTTTTCTTCGCTCCCATAACGCCTTTGAGATTAGGATAACGCGGTTCGCCGATCGCCTTGGTAACGCTCGCGACCGCCGGCAACGACGCGCTCAAACGCGTGAAGCCGTTGTCGGTCTCGCGTTCCGCCGTAAGCGTGGTGCCGTCGAGTGAGAGTTTACGCAAATACGTTAATCCGGGCACTCCGAGAAATTCCGCGAGCGCACCCGGCAGCTCACCCGTACTCGCGTCGGTCGAGTTCGTACCGCACAGCACGAGATCGAAGCCTTTGTTTTGGATCGCCTTTGCGAGCGCGTAAGCCGTGCCCCACACGTCGCTGCCCGCGGCCCCCGGATCGGAAATGACGAGGGCATCGTCGGCACCGAGCGCGAGCGCTTTGCGCAGCACTTCCTTACTACTCTCCGGAGCGAGCGAGACGAGCGTAATCGTCGTATCGCCGCCGCGAGCGTCTTTGAGTCTGAGCGCCGCTTCGAGCGCGTATTCATCGAACGGGTTGATCACGGTATCCGCGCTCGCACGTACGAGACACTTCGTCTGCGGATCGATCCGCTTTTCGGCGGTCGTATCCGGTACGAGTTTGACGGTGACGACGATTTTCAAGCGGGAACGGACCTCCAAAATTTGGGACGACCGAGAGTCGAACTCGGATGCTCTCACGAGCGGCAAATTTTAAGTCTGCTGTGTCTACCGATTCCACCATCATCCCGTGGTTTCGCGGGTTTCGCCTTTGCGTCGTCCGGTCACTCTGTGCCCAAGCCGTAAGGCCGCATCGGAACGAAGCTTACGACTGCATCAGAAGAAAGCCGAGGAGCAGATCGTTTTCCTCGACGACGCCACGCTCGAGCCCGAGCAGCCGCAGCGTTTCGGAGAGAATGAGGCCGCCCGCCACGATGATGTCGGCGCGCTGGGCGAGCATTCCCGGTAGCGCGCGTCGCTCGGCGAGATCGAGCGCGAGCAGCCGATCGAGCGTCGCATCGAGTATCTCGAGCGTAAGTTCGGCACCGCCGACCCGCTCGACGCTCGAACCCATCGCGACGGCCGCAATCGTAAGCGGCGTGCCCGCGACGCAGCGTGCCTGCGCGACGGGCCGATAATTCGCGAAGCCCGCCAAGCGCCCGGCAATATCGAGACGGGCCGCTGCCGCCGCGACGATCGCTCTGGCACCGGGCGTTTGGCCCATCGTCGCCGGGTAGCGCTCGGCGATTCGCACCGAACCGATTTCGACCGACGAACCGTCTTCGAGACGCCCGCCCGAACCGACGGCGCATTCCGTGCTGCCGCCCCCGACGTCGATAACGGCGACGCGGCCCTCGACCGCGGCCCGACCGTACGTCGCGCCGCGAAAACTCGCCTCGGCTTCGATGCGCCCGGCCAAAATCTGCAGATCGACGCCCGTGATCGCGAACATTCTTGCGGCGAAGGCGGCTGCGTCGTCGGCCCGCCGCATCGCGCTCGTCGCGATCGTAACGAGCTTCGCTTCGAGTTCCCGAGCGCGGCTCGTAAAGCCGGTAACGGCCTCGAGCGTCCGCTCCGCCCCTTGCGGCGATAGCAGCCCTCCGTCGCGTAGTCCCTCGCCGAGTCGCGTCCCCGTCTGCCGTGCTTCGATCTGCGCGACGGTACCGTCCGATCGCGCCTCGACGACGAGCAGCCGCGTCGTATTCGTTCCGAGCGAAATAACCGCCCGGCGCGAAGTGCGGACCGAAGAGCTAATTCCTAATAGCGCTTCCCGGCCGACGCTTCGCGCGTTTTCTGAACGAGCACGAGCGCGTGATCGTAATCTTGATTGGCGATGCCCGCGTAGAGCACGTCGACGATCGAGAGTTGCGCGATGCGGCTCGAGGTCGCATCGGAACCGAACGCCGTCTCTTTGGCCGCGGTAAAAAGCTTAATATTCGAGACCTTGGTGATCGGCGAGGTCGCGCGGTGCGTGATGCAGATCGTGGTCGCACCCGCATTCTGCGCGTTCTCCATCGCGTCGCAAACGTCGCGAGAGGCGCCCGTGTGCGAGATGCCGAGCACGACGTCGGAGGCATCCAAGAGCGACGACGACATCGCCATGAGATCGGCGTCGTTGAGCCACACCGCGCCGATTCCGAGCTTCATGAATTTATGATACGCATCGAACGCGAGCGGCGCGCTGCCGCCGATCCCGTAGATTTCGACGCGCCGAGCGTGGCCGAGTGCGTGGACCGCTTTGACGAGATCCTCATCGACGAGAACCTCGATCGTATCCTTTAGTGCTTGAGCGTTTGCCTGAAAAATCTTGGTCTTGAGGGCTTCCAGGGAATCCGAAGGCTCGATCTGCTCGTAAACCGTCTCGGCCGGCCCGACCAAATCGCGCGCGAGCATGATCTTGAACTCTTGGTAGCCCTTGTAGCCGATCTTCTGGCACAACCGCACGACGGTCGATTCGCTCGTCTGGGTGCGCTCGGCAAGCTCGGTTACCGTAAGATAGATTAATTCTTCAGCATGTTTGAGGATGAAGTCGGCAACCCGCTGCTCCGCCGTGCGCAGCGAACTGTACGTACCTTGAATGCGGATGAAGCAACCCGGTACGTTGACCGGTTCGATGCGGGTTGCGTCTGGCGACGTCTTCACATGGAGCGTGTTCTACGTCGCTTGCTTTCTCGCCTCGAAGATAGCTTCGCGCCGTTTCTTGCGAATAAAGTGTCGTTCCGCCGGTGCCGCTTGATCGCGGGGCGCCCATTCTTCCGTCGACTTTAAGTAAGCGTTAATCTGCGTTTCGAAGGCCGTATCGAGAAGATGCGGAATCGCGGGCGGCGCTTCGGGGGCGGGCACGCGTTCGAGGACGACGAGCGCGTGTTTGCGCGAATCGTCGAGCAGCATTTCAAGCGGAGCTTTGCCCGCGAGGCTTCCTTCGTAGGCCGCTCGGTGAGCTGCAAGTTCGGTTGCCGCCACGGCGGCGAGCGAACCGTCCGCAAGCCGCACCGTCGCGCCGTGATGGTGGATATTGATGACGGTACCGCGCACGCCGCTCACGGTTGCGCGTGCCAGTCGCCGGGTGCCGGGGTCGCCCGCCCGTAGCCTCGCACGTAGATGATCTCTTCGCGTTTGCCCACGACGCGCAGCTTGTCGTGAATCTCGGGGATCGCCCCGTGCGGGTCGCTCAGACGCACGATCGTACGTCGCTGATCCGCTTCGCGAATTTGCAATCCTTCGATCGCCGAATGCGCGGCCGCTAGTTCTCCCGCGATCGCGACGTTCTTCGCCACGATAAGGGCGAACTGAACGGTCACGAGCCCGAGCACGCATACTACGGCCGTAAAGAAAACCGCTCGGCTGCCGATGCGCGCGAAGCGCCCGAGCCGAGCTTGGGCCCGCGCATCGACGGCGAATCGCCGCAGGCGTCTCACGGCGTTGCCAAGACGCGCTCTTGCGAGGTGTCTTCCCACGAACCGATGCGGCGGAATTTCCGATAGCGATCGTCGCGCAGATCGTCCGGCGGGACGCGCTCGAGTTCGCGGAGCGAGGCGTCGATCGTATCGAGGATGCGCTTGACGAAGGCTTCGGGCGCACGATGCGCGCCGCCCAGGGGCTCGGCGACGATCTCGTCGATGATGCCGAAGCCGAGCAGATCTTCGGCCGTGAGCTTGAGGCGTTCCGCGGCTTCGGGCGCTCGCGCCGCGTCGCCCCATAGGATCGCCGCGCAGCCTTCGGGCGACGCGACGGAATAGACGCTATTCTCCGCCATGATCACACGGTCGGCGAGCGCCAAAGCGAGCGCGCCGCCGGAACCGCCTTCGCCGACGATCGTCGCGACCACGGGCACGCGCACTTTCGAGAGCGTGATGAGCGACGATGCGATCGCTTCCGACTGCGAACGTTCTTCCGAGCCGATTCCCGGATCTGCGCCCGAGGTATCGATCAACGTAACGATCGGTAAGCCGAAACGCGAGGCAAGCTTCATCAAGCGAATCGCTTTGCGATAACCTTCGGGAGACACCATTCCGAAATTGCGCCGGATGTTTTCTTTCGTATCCCGGCCCTTCTGCTGTGCGAGAACGACGACGCGCCGGCCGCGCAATTTCGCAAAACCGCCGACGAGGGCGCGATCGTCGCGGAAATGACGGTCGCCGTGTAGTTCGTCGAATTGATCGAAGGCCGCAAGATAGTCGCTCGCGATCGGGCGCTTCGGATGGCGCGCCATGTTCACGCGTTCCCACGGTGTGAGATTACCGAAGAGGTCGCGTAAGAGTTCGCCGTACTTTTCTTCCAGGACGCGCACGTCGCCCTCGGCCGCGGCCGTACCACGGCCGCGCAGCGTTTCGATTCGCGCCTCGAGTTCCGCGAGCGGCCCCTTCTCTCGTTCGACGATGACGTTCACACGCGGCTACCGTTCATCAAAGCGCGAACTCGGGCACGGCTTTAAGTGTCGGAGCGATCCGTCTGCGATCGACGGCGTAATCCAAAACGCGCAAGAGCGTTTCGCGAATATGCGGCCGCGAGACCACGAGATCGATATGCCCCTTCTCGAGTAAGAATTCGGCCGTTTGAAAATTTTCCGGTAATTTTTGGCGGAGCGTTTGTTCGATGACGCGGCGGCCCGCGAAGCCGATCGAGGCGCGCGACTCGGCGATGATGATATCGCTTTGAAAGGCGAACGATGCCGAGACCCCACCCGTGGTCGGATCGGTCAGTACGGTCACGTACAAATTTCCGTCCGCCATGAAGCGTTCGACGGCTTGCGTGGTCTTAGCCATCTGCATGAGGGCGAGCATGCCTTCTTCCATGCGCGCGCCGCCGCTCGCCGTGAAGATGATGCAGGGCAAACGGCGCTCGCGCGCTTCCTCGAGCAATAGTGCGATGCGCTCGCCGACGACCGTTCCCATCGTACCGCCGCGAAAGTTGAAATCCATAACGCCGAGCGCGACCGGAAAGCCGTCGAGCGTTGCGAAGCCCGTCACGACGGCTTCGGAGAGCTGCGATTTTTCGCGGTCCGTTTCGATCTTCTGCGGATACGGACGTTTATCGACCCAGCCCAGCGGATCGCCCGGCAAAATCGCCGCGCCGATTTCGACGAAATCCCCATCGACGAGCGTATTGATCCGATCGAAGGCGTGCATTCGA
Organism: uncultured bacterium; assembly: GCA_964244215.1. Taxonomy (GTDB): domain Bacteria; phylum Vulcanimicrobiota; class Vulcanimicrobiia; order Vulcanimicrobiales; family Vulcanimicrobiaceae; genus CAXTIY01. The sequence continues at coordinate 5,104 of CAXTIY010000085.1, read as the reverse complement.
AAGTGATGCTCGCACTTGGTGCACACGGAGAGGTTGGCCTCGAGATCTTTGCGATAGAGCATCTCGCCGCACGACGGGCACTTGACCCATTGCGCGGCGTCTTCTGCCGGCACCCCGGGCTCTCGGAGGCGGCGCAGCCAATCGGGAATCGCCATCCTACGCCGGCTTCTTCTCGGGCGGCACGATCGGCGAGGCGGGCACCGCCATGACGCTCTTGCCGCGCGCGCCCGCGCGATCTCCGGTGAGCCGCCCGACGTAAATGCGCCGCAACTGTCTGAGGTAATTCGTTATTTCCGCACCGTTGAGTTTCGATTCGCCGACGACGCGATCGATAAAGACGTACGGTATCTCGATCGCCTTGCCGTACTTCGCTTTCGCGGCAACTTCGAGGCCGATTTTAAAGCCGATCGGATCGAGTTCGACTCCCGCGAGCGCCTCGCGTTTGACGAGGATGAAACCGCTCGTGATGTCGCGGATCGGCGTTAGCGGCCAGGCCATCGCGCATGCGACGATCGAGGTGATCTTGCGCTTGAGCGGCCAATTCTCGATGCCGCCGCCCTTGACGTAACGGCTACCCACGGCGAGGCCGTAGCGGCCGCTCGCGAGCGCGCGAACCATTGCCGGGACGACTTTGGGGTCGTGGCTAAAATCCGCATCGATCGCCCCGAGCGCCAGGGATTCCGGGCGCGCGAAACGCCAGCCGTCGATAACGCCGCTTGAAAGACCGAGCTTGCCCGGCCGATGTATACACCGAACCGGGAATTCGCCGCTTAGCGCATCGACGATCGCGCCCGTTCCGTCGGGAGAATTGTCATCTACGACGATCAGTTCACCGTCGAGTTCGTTCGCGCGAAAAATTTCCGTCAGCGTCCGAATAAGCTTCTCGATCCCGCCCGCCTCGTTGTAGGTCGGAATGACGATGCTAAACTTCAAACGGTCGTTCGCCTCACGACTTAACTATACGCCGATTAGCCGCTCGTCTCATGCTCGAGGCGACCGCGTTTACAGGTCGCCGCTGGCATACAGTAACGCCGAACACGCAACGAGTCCGGCCGTCTCCGTCCGCAGGATACGGCTCCCGAGCGAGATCAGGTGCGCGCCCGCGGCTTCTGCGGCAAGCGCTTCTTCGTGCGAAAGACCGCCTTCGGGACCGATCGCGACGAGCGCGCTGCGAGCGTTCGCGAGCAGCCCGGGCAGGCGCTCCCGTAACGGCACGGTTTCCGCGACTTCCCATGGCACGAGTGCCAGATCGTATGCGGCAAACCGTTCGAGCAGCGCCGCAAACGGGAGCGGTGCCTCGACCGTCGGAACGTCGCGCCGGCCGCACTGCTGTGCCGCGCTTTTCGCGAGCCGCCGCCACCGCTCGACTTTGCCGTCGCGGCTCCCCTCGCCGACCGTCCGTTCGCTCGTGAACGGAACGATGCGCGCGATGCCGAGTTCGGTCGCTTTCTCGACGACGTAATCCATTTTGGCAGCTTTCGGGACGCCTTGCGCGAGCGCGATGGAAAGCGCTGGGGGGCGCGGTCCCTCGAGCTCCCGCGCGAGCCGCGCGCGCACCCGCGCGCCCTCGATTTCGAGTATAGCGCCGAACGACCGGCCACCCGAATCGACGATCTCGACTTCGTCGCCCGCCGCTCGGCGAAGTACGACGAGCAGCTTGCGCGCATCTTCTCCGGCGAGCTCGATCACCTCGCCTACGGCGAGGATCCCCGCCGCGAAAAAGCGCGTCGCGCTAGAAGGTTTCAACTACGCCCGAATCCGCTCTAAGGCGCGAACGCATCCTTCACGCGATCGAAGAACGAGCGATCGTCGATCTCGTCGCCGCCGATACTCGCGTATTCTTCGAGCAGCTCCCGCTCGCGGCGCGACAACTTCGTCGGCACGAGCACGTGCACGGTCGCAAAGAGATCGCCGTGGGTCGAGCCGCGTACCGTCGGCATGCCTTTGCCGCGCACGCGGAACGTCGCGCCGCTTTGCGTGCCCGCGCCGACCGTGAGCGGAACGTCGCCGCCGAGCGAGGCGACCTCGAGATTATGACCGAGCGCCGCTTGCGTAAACGAGATCGGCACGTCCACGTAGAGGTTCGCGCCTTCGCGCCTGAAGCGCTCGTGCGGCGCGATCGATAGGTACACGTACAGATCGCCCGCCGGGCCTCCGCGCGTGCCGCCTTCGCCGCTTCCCGAAACGCGAATACGACTGCCGTCGTCGACGCCCGCCGGTATCTTCACGGTGAGCTGGCGATGTTTATCGACGAGGCCCTTCCCGCGGCACGTCACGCAAGGCGACGGCACGATCGTCCCTTCGCCGTTGCACTTGGTGCACGTCGATTGCGTGACGAATTGGCCGAGCGGCGTTTGGCGCACGCCACGCATCGCACCCGACCCGCCGCAACGGTCGCAGCGCGTCACGAGGGTACCGGGTTCGGCACCCGTCCCGTGACAAGTATGGCACTCACCGAGGTGATTGAATTCGAGCTCGCGTTCTGCGCCGTCGTACGCTTCTTCGAGCGAAATCTCCAAATCGTAACGCAGGTCGGCACCGCGCTGCGGTCCCTGGCCGCGAGCGGCGCCTCCCGCGCGAGCGCCCGCGCCACCGCCGAAGAACATGTCGAAGATATCGCCGATGCCTTCGCCCGAGTTGAAACCGCCCGCTCCCGGTGGCGGCGCGGCGCCATTTTGTACGGTTCCGAAACGGTCGTACTGCTGACGCTTGGCGGCATCGGAAAGCACTTCGTAGGCTTCGTTAATTTCTTTGAAGTGTTTCTCGGCCGACACTTTATCTTGCGCGACGTCGGGATGATACTTGAGTGCGAGTCCGCGATACGCTTTTTTAATATCGGCTTCGGACGCGTCACGGCCCACGCCGAGAACACTATAAAAATCGGTCGGCAAGGCTAGCGCAATTCCGTTTCGGTAAGGTGGCGGTTGAGCGATTCGGCCGTTCCCGACGCGAGGGCGAGAAGCCTCGCATACGGCATGCGGCGCGGCCCGAGGATCGCGAGCACGCCGACCATCTCTTCGCCGAAGCGATACGGTACGGTGACGATGCTGCATTCGGTGATTTCGCCCGAGCCGAGTTCGTGGCCGATCTTGATGCTGGGCGCGTCGGTCGTGACGGCGTCGGCGACGAGATCGTAGAGCGCTTTGTGTTCTTCGATGATGCGCAGAATAGATCGCAGTTTGCGCAGATCTTGAAATTCGGGCTGATCGAGTAAATGCTGCGTGCCGCTCGAAACGACGGCCGGCGCCGCGTCGCTGCGAGCGGCGTCGCCGAGAGCGCTTGCGACCTGCGATGCGAGTTCTTCGGGAAGCCCCGCTTGCCGCACGACGTCCGCGACGTCGGCGCTCGCGACCTCGCGCATCGCCTTGCCGCCGAGGGCGGCATTGAGCCGATTCGAAAGACGGGTAAGGTCGTCGGCTTCGACCTCGGGGCCGTGTTCGAACGTTTTCTGCACCGCGACACCGAGCGACGTTACGACGATGGCGATTCCCGTTCGCTCGGAAAGCCAAATCAATTGTACGTGCCGGAACGTCTGCGCATCGCGCGAGGGCGCGACGACGAAAGCGACGTTACGCGTGAGCTGTCCGAGCAAACGCGTCGTGTGTTCGATGACGCCGTCGAGTTCGCGGCTCGCGGCGCGGAATTGGTCTTGAATGCGAAGCTGTTCGTCGTTTTGTAAGGGCTCCGGCCGCATGAGCTGATCGACGTAGGTTCGATAGCCCGCATCGGAGGGAATACGCCCGGCCGACGTGTGCGGCTGAACGAGGTAGCCCGCGGCTTCGAGTTCCGCCATCTCGTTGCGGATCGTCGCCGAGCTCACGCCGAGGTTGTACTTTTGCGTGAGCGTGTTCGATCCAACCGGCTCCGCGGTCGCGACGTATTCGTACACGACCGTGGCCAGGATGAACGCTTTCCGTTTGTCGAGTTCCGGGCGCGCCGGCTTGGGTTCTGACGGCTTGATATTCTTAGCAGTCACGGCTCGGGAGTGCCAACATTATCGCTCACAGTAGCAGAAGCCACGCAGCGGGTCAAGAGTAGCGTGCCGCGCGAATATGCTCGCTCTCTAACGTCATCTAGGGCGAGGTCTCGGCATGCGTTTTCGGCTCCTTGCTCTTGCAGGCGCCATTCTCGTCTGGAGCGCTTTCTTAGCGGCGCCGCTGGGCGCCAGTTCGCGTCCCGGTGTCGCGCCTTCCATCGATTGGCCGAGCTTCAATAACGACGTCGGATCGAATCGGTACGGGGCTCCGGCGCTCATCACGAAGAAAAACGTCGGCGGCTTGCACGTGGTATGCACCGCCTCGTTCGGCCAGATCGCCGATTTCCAAAGCGGGCCCCTCGCCGTCGCAGGTGTGCTCTACGCGACGTCCCTAGCGAGTACGTATGCCGTGAACGCGACGACGTGCGCCAAGCTCTGGACTCAAACGTATACGCTGCCCGCCGGCTCCGGCGGCACGAACCGCGGCGCGGCATATGCGAACGGCACGCTCTACCGCGGCTTCTCGGACGGTCACGTGCTCGCGCTAAACGCGCGTACGGGTGCCGTCATCTGGAACGTCGATGCGATTGCCAAGGGCAGCCACGCGTACATCAACGCCGCGCCGATCGTCTCGGGCGGCCGGGTGTTCATCGGCACGGCCGGCGGCGATATCGCCGAAGCGGGCCGGATGCTCGCACTAAATGCCTCGACCGGAGCGACGCTGTGGTCGGTGCAGACGGTGCCGAATGTCGGCACCTCCGCGGCCGCATCTTGGAAAGGCGCGACGCACATCGCGGGCGGGACCACCTGGACCTCGTACACCCTCGACACCAAGGCGAACCTGCTCTACGTTTCGGCCGGCAATCCCGGTGCCGACTTTTACGGTGCCGATCGCACCGGCGTGAATCTCGGCAGCGATTCCGTCGTGGTGCTCGATGCCGCGACCGGCATCACGCATACGGCCTACCAGCTGATCCCGCACGACGTGCACGATTGGGATGTCGGCGCGACGGCCGCCTTCGTGCGCCCGGGTAATTCCGACCCGCTGGCTCTGGTAGGAGCGAAGGACGGATACGTTCGCGCCGTCGACACCGTTACCGGGCGCACGAACTGGGCGACGGCGGTGAC